>NZ_JBHVQU010000005.1:0-66080 GCF_042886655.1 Peribacillus sp. NPDC058002
ATGCCAATATGTTATAGAATTCTTCCTCCTGTTTTAAGATATCATGATAGTTTTCGACTAAAACATATCCGAACTGGTCAAATTGCCTTTCCGCTACTTCAACTAATTCTTTCATATCCGTATTCAAATCGGCACTTTTCAAACTTTTAATCTCATTATGGAAATGTTCTCTTCCCTTTTTATGCGTATAAATGGCTTTATCCGTAAACACTTCGTAATAATAATTCCGTTCATCTAACCATTGGAGAATAGATTCGACACGATCTTTAGTTATCGTAATAGAAGAAATGCACTTTCCGCTTTTGGAATGAGTGGTTGCACCATTTGTCCCGATTACAAATGGGGAAATCCCGGCTTTTTCACAAATTGTTTGAACGTCAAAATAAGCCCGCCCTGTTGAAATAACTACTTCAAAGCCTCTATCTTGGGCATATTGAATCGCCTTTATATTTTCTTCACTAATTTCGTTCTGGTCGTTTAATAATGTTCCGTCTAAATCTATCGCGATGAAACTCATGCTATATAGCCCCTTTTCTCATTCTATTAAATTCTCTATCTAGCTTTGATACCTGCTCTCAATAAAAAGCCAATCTTAATGTGGTATCTTTACTGTTCATTACTGTTTATTACGGTTAAATCATAATCATTCAATGTAAACCCCACATCAATCCAATGTTAAGATTTTGTAAATCAGGTCTTAATTTGTCCAATTCACCTGCTCTTATTTTCATTATCAACTAGAAAAAGCCTCAATAACTGACCGTAAAGAGGGGAAAGTAAAGGCAAATCTATTAAAGATAAAGTGAAAAGTTCTTTTTATTCAAACATATCACTCTTTTCAGTTCATCATTAAACAAAGCTCCTGGTTAGGTAATTTGCTATGATTTGAGGTAATTGTTTAACGATTTACCAAACTTAAATAGATCACTCATAAGGCTCCGCCTTTTTTAAAAAGCGTTTTTACTGGGTCTATTTTGTTGTGGTTTTTTCTTGATTTTGAGCGTTTTTAATTTTCATGGGGGTTTAAGTACAATACTTCACAAACTGCAAAAAGACGATGCCTGGTTAAAGCATCGTTAAGACCTAAAAATACTACTTCTCAGATATTGCCTTTCTCCCTATTTCTTTATCACCAAAATGAATACGGGCAGGTTTATTTGACCATATAATAAAAAGAACGACAAAACTTGTAACTCCAATAAACAATGTAAGAAATCCAAGATTACGAAAATCAAGAACTTCAATTTCTACAGAACTTTGACCATTTCTAGCTGCCTTATGTCGAGCATGATTTAAGTATAAAAGGCTCAAGGAAATGATAAATATGGCACCCATAATGCCTAATGTCGGTGCAGCATATACAACTTCAGGTATTAGATGCTTATTCTCCTGTTCTCCATACTCTAATCCTTTTATCCATAGGTCAACTAATTGGACCCCATTGATTGATTAATTCATATTTATCATCGGGTCATTTACGTTTTTGCTAAATTATCTTTGAATCGCTAAAAACAGATCAAAGAAATATTAAATAAATTAGTAATTTGTTTATTGCGAAACGTTCGAAATAAATATATAATTACGGACAGGACCTTTATTATCCGTAAATAAATAGGAGTATAATTCGGCTTATCATCAACTGAATTATCTCAATATTAAAAAAAGGGGGCAATCATGGAGAATATACAGATGAGCAATGGTAAACGTCATTTCATTTTTTCGTTGCTATTTCTTGGATGGATTGTTGATTCATTAACGTTGTTTGGTATGAATGTAGCCATCATACCTATTAGTAAAGAATTGCACTTATCGCAAACGCAGAGTGGTATGGTAATTAGTAGCTTCTGGTTAAGTAGTGCGTGTATGACACTTATTGCAGGGTGGTTTGCAGACAAGTTTGGTTCGAGAAAAGTTATTGTAATAGCAGTATTCATCATATCTCTATTTTCATTGTTAACAGGAATGGTTGGGTCATTTATAGCGATTTTAGCTATTCGATTGATTCTTGGATTAGGTGATGGGGGATTGCCCACAGGGAGCAGTGTTGCTATTACGGAAATTTACAAAAGAGAAGTTCGTGCAAGAGTGAAGTCAATGTTACTTGCTGCTCAGTTAATTGGTGGGGTGCTCGCTTTATATATTTCTGGGTTAATCGCAGACACTTGGGGCTGGCGAGCCATGTTTTACCTTATTGGTGGCGTCGGTCTTGTCGTAACACTGTTATTAGTTAAATATTACCATCCTCCGAAGGTTGTTAAAACAACACAAGATGGTAAAATCCATCCAAAAATCCCGATGAAAGACTTATATAAAAGTAAGCTACTATGGATCCTTGTCATTATGTACTTTTGTTCAAGCATTGTGCATTGGGGCTTCTCTTCATGGCTACCGTCTTATTTGGAGCAAACACGTGGTTTAAATTTAAAGACAGTTGGCTCTCTCGCTATGATTCCACAAGCATTTGGATTGTTATCTGCTATTTTAACAGGCTATTTAATTGATAAATCGTTGGCAGGTAAAGAAAAGTTCATCGTATTAATTGGTGCAGTTATATCAGGCATTTTTTTATTTTTAATGTTTAAGGCACCTTCTATTCAATTAGCCATTATCTATCAAAGTATTTTCTCTTTCGGAGATTCAGCGATTGCCATGGCGATTATATCTATTCCGCTTAAATACGTATCGCAAAATGTAATTGGATCATTTATGGGAACGATGTATTTTACTGGAGGATTGGCAGGATTTATTGCCCCAACAGCAATGGGCATACTTATAGATGCATTTGAAGGATCGTTCCAAGCGGCGTTCATCTTCCTGATAGGCGCATTAGTTGTAGTATTAATTTGTACTATATTGTTTAAATTACCGAAAAATAAGACCAGCATTTATGAAAGCGCTTCACTAGAAGTAAAAGCATAAGTCCTATTAAATGTAAAAAATTTCATAATATAATGCTATCTAGGGGTGAAAGAAATGGATTATCGCAATCGATTATCAGAAATAATAGAAGAAAAGCGTGAAAAGCTTATTCAAGTGAGTGATAAAATCTGGAGTTATGCGGAAACAGGATTCGAAGAGTTTAAATCAGCAGAATTATTATGTCAAACGTTAGTAGAAGAAGGATTCACTGTTGAAAAAGGTGTGGGAAATATCGAAACTGCTTTTATTGGTAGTTTCGGAAGTGGAAAACCAATTATTGGATTTTTAGGAGAGTTTGATGCCCTTTCAGGGTTAAGTCAGACTGGTGGTGTTCCACAATTCAATCCTGAGATAATTGGCGGTAATGGACATGGATGTGGTCATAACTTACTAGGAACAGGTGCACTAGCTTCAGCCTTAGCACTCCGTTACTATATGGAAGAAAACAAAATTAAAGGTACAGTTCGTTATTACGGTTGCCCTGGAGAGGAAATTGGTGGCGGTAAGACGTTCATGGTAAGAGAAGGATTGTTCGATGATGTAGACCTTGCATTATGTTGGCATCCTGGAACACGCAATAACGTTATGTCGATGGCATCCCTCGCTTGTTACGAAGTTTACTTCAAGTTCAAAGGAAAGAGTGCCCATGCAGCAGCCAGTCCGCATTTAGGAAGAAGTGCCCTTGATGCAGTTGAACTCATGAACGTTGGCGTGAACTATTTACGTGAACATATCATTCCAGAAGCAAGAGTACACTATGCGATTACGAATACTGGTGGTTTTTCACCAAATGTCGTCCAAGCAGATGCAGAAGTCTTATATTTTGTAAGAGCTCCTCGCGTCTCGCAAACAGAAGAAGTTTACCAACGTGTTTGTGCTATTGCCAAAGGTGCAGCTCTAATGACGGAAACAGAAGTGGAAATAGATTTTGCATCAGCTCTCTCTAACGTAATACCGAATACAACATTAGAAAAAATAATGTATGATAACTTCGTTGCATTAGGTGTGCCTGAACATGATGAAGCTGATCTCCAATTTGCAAGAACTATTCGTGAATCGCTTTCAGAAGCGGACAAAAAGTTAGAAGTGCAAATGAATAAAGAATTAGCTGGAAAGGCCTTATCTGACGTCATTGACTCATTTATACCTGCAAATGGATCAATGACAGGTTCTACAGATGTTGGGGATGTAAGCTGGGTCGTTCCAACCGTACAATGTATGACAGTTTGTGAAGCACTAGGAACACCATTCCATACATGGCAATTCGTTGCAACTGGAACAACTTCTATCGCTCATAAAGGAATGCTTCACGCCGGAAAAGTGATGGCGGCAACAGCAGTGGAAGTACTCAATCACCCAGAGATAATTGAAAAGGCAAAAGCAGAGTTAGTTGAGCTTCGTGATGGTGAAGAATACGTTTCACCATTACCAGCCGAAGTTAAGAAATATAAAGTTCGTATTTTACAAAACACATAATGTAGGAGAATGGAGAGCACAAGTAGTTATGTGCTCTCTTTTCGGGTGATATAAACCCTCTTTCCCATGCAGACTATCATCTGGACAAAAAATACAAAATGGAGATGGCTAGGTTTATTATTTTATCAATTTTTGTAATCTGTTAACTGAGTTAAAAATGTGAAATCTTATATATCTTTCGTGGTCGTCCTCGTGTATGCGGCTTCTCCTCGGCAACAACCTGCGCAAACCCTTTTTCCTCCAGTGCTGTTAAAATTCTACGAGCACTCCTTGGAGTAATCTGCATATAGTTTGCAAGTTCATTTGCATTAAGCTCATCATTTGATAATTTCTTTAGAGAAGATTTCAGTTTATTTAATGTTATAACACTAAGTGATGTTTGTTGACTTATCGACTCTAAATGTTCTGAAATATAGGAATAAGTAAGTTGCTCCGGCTTTCCTAACGGGCCTGCTATCTTTTTATCATCAAAGCAAACCATCCATGTGCCTTTTCCACATTCTTTCGCGTGTAATAAGGCATTTCCTGCATTAATTTCAGCATCATATACAGTTTGTCCTATCCCGATTCCACAAGTAACTGCTTCTTTACTCGCCTGATCAAAATCATGGATATCTGGTATCTGCCTAAAATTACCCGTTATATCCTGCAAGAGTCCTCTGGTGGTAAAAATAACATAACGTCCAAATCCTGAAGATTTAATCGAACCATGTACTTTTTTTGTATATGAGAGCAACTTTTCCATATACTTAATCTCAATTCTAAAAATCTCATCAGTAGAAAATGTATCCTTTATCAGTCCAACAAAAGAATCAATTTCAATTATCTGTACAGCAATCTGGGTAGACCTAAAATGTAACATTTCATAAGTGCGAAGTATATTGGTTACCACTGCCTCAACGGCCATTGATGATGGAAGAGTACGATAAGCAGGAACACCGAGACGGAGAAGTTCATCATGTATAGGATGGCCAGTGATAGCAGCTTTAGTTTGGCCACTTTTCCAAAGATCAAAATGATATTGCACTAATCCTTCTAAAGAAATCATTTCAGATTCTACAAATCTTGGCTTATTTTTTATCCCTGCCTCCTGTAAGGCTTGTTCCCATGTAGATACATTGCTTGAATCAAAACTGATTTCATCAACCTCGATTTTTTGTTCATATAGTACTTTCAAAACAGTTTTGTACAGAGTAGAACCTGTATATTTCACGTGAAATACAGGGGCTTCAATCCTTTTCCAGTCCTGTACTATTTTATAAGTGATCGGACCCGAACAAAGCCACATATCGACTTCTTCTAAAATAGGAGATACCTTCTTAATTAAGTCCTCTTCTGATAGACACTCAATGGGTATACAAATGATTTCCGGATATTTAATGATAACGGACTGGATAATTTCAAAGGAGTCTGCTACACCTAACAGTCCTAGACGAATTTTCAAGAATGCCCCTCCCTTTTCATGTTAAACCCTAAGTTGCTTTTGAAATTCAATTTCCAATTCTTTATTCTAATTTAATTATATCAAAAGTATATAGCAGAAAAACCTCTTTTAAGCTGCCCCTTATCTAACCGTACTAACCCTATTCATCCTCGCAGGTAAATTAAAATAAATAAAGCTAATTAAGTTTCACCATTCATATAAAAAAACAACTAAACCAAGGCTTGAATAGGCTTGGTTTAGTTGTTTTACTTAATGATGAATCACCCTGCCTAAGCAACTCCCTTATTGAACGCACCTGTTAGTTTAAATACAATTATTCACAAACTTGAGATTTACGTTATTCAATTTTAATTTTATCTATTACAAGAAAACTCCCTCTATAAACATTGATGTATCAACGGTTTGCACCACTCGGTGTATTATGGGAATTATTTTTTCATTCTACTTTTAAACAGAGTATTGAAATTCTGGTTTTTATTACTAAATTGAGCGTACGCTTCGCTAAAACTAATGGAAATCATTAGCTATTTTCTCCACTATGTGATGCACAATAGATCTCTGCGAAACTTATGATGACGTACCCTCCCATGTCTCTTAGCGTCATTTGCGCTTACATTCCTTCGTTCGGTCTATTCATAAGGCAGAGGCCTGCTAAGCTGCCCCGGGGACTCTTGGTCTTAGTTTAGTAATGTTGCTGGCTTCTCCGTGTCATCCTTCTTGTTATAAATCGATAGTTAGAAATGCTTACGCTGCCTCTGAGAGGCAGTAGAGATCCTTCATCATATTCTGCTCATTAAAATGGACTTTCTTTTTACAAATACCATGCAATACTTTCAACAATTTACCACAGAGTACCACCATCGATTGCTTTCCGCGTAAGGAATTTGTTGGCGTGTTGTGTAATATTTATGAAGCTGTTTAAACCCCTCGTTGTGACGAATGAGTGGAACTATTACTTTGAAAAGAATATATCTAAGTCGCTTTCTTCCTCGTTTGGAGATATGTTTTTGTCCCTTATGTTGACCAGATGAGTTTTCCCGTAATGTTAATCCCGCTAGTTTAATCAATTGGCGTGGATTTTCATAAAGTGAAAAGCTACCAACTTCTGAAAGCAAATCAACAATGGTCGCATCTCCTAATCCAGGAACTGAAGCCAGCAGCTCATATTCCATAGTTGTTTGGGCCATTTCGGATAATTGACTATTCACAGATTCAATTTCGTTTTCTAGTAAGCGATACTGACGCAGGAGCGTGGCAATTTCATGTCGGGCCATCTGTGTCCCTTCTGTCAGTCCAATTGAGTTCGTCGCTGCTTCAATGAGTAGCTTGGCTTTTGGTAGCTGTGGGGCTCTCATTCCCTTTACCTTACGGTAAAGAAAGACAAGTTCCTCAGCACTTTTTTCATCGATATCCTGTGGCAACGGAGTCATTTCCAATGTAGCTAGAGCCATCTTTCCGAAAGCCGGAAAGACTTGAGTAAACTCGGGAAAATAACGATCAAGCCAAACGAATGATTCGGTTTTTAATACTCGCTAAATCTTCCGTTAACTTTGAACGAAGAGTAGATCCGATACGAAGTTCTGCTTCTACTTCTTTTAATAAACGTGGATAGCTAAAACGCCCATCTTTCAATAAACGAGCGATGACTAATGCATCTTTTTTATCGTTTTTTGTTGGTAAATTATCGTCCAGTTCCTTCGATCGTTTGACATGCATTGGATTCACCATGACTAGTGGTATGCCGTAATGATCTAAGTAATTAGCTAAGTTCATCCAGTAGTGACCAGTTGGCTCAATTCCAACAATTACTTCTGTTTTCTTAGCTTCCTTCATCGTTTGACGGATCTTTTCATCTTGAGCCATTAAATCAGAAATTATTTCATAATCATCTTCTATATCTTCGTTAAGAATTCCCTTGACTGTATTCCACTTAATAAATTTATCGTCACTTGTGCTGATAATATAAAAATATCTGGTTTCAAACTTGTTTATCATTGGTCCCTCCAGGATGAAATTTGGTTTCAAACCTTAATTCCATCCCTTATTAAATAATCGCAACCTAAAGATAATTAACGAAGAGAGTTAGCGGTCTTTTTTTAAAATCCTTTAATTGTTGTATAAATCGAATACAACAATAACAAACCTCCAAATAACCATATCCCATATTCTTCACAGTACCTAGAGAAAAAGTAATCAACTCTCTAAATTTCCTCCACCTAATAAGACCAAAAGAGTGCAGCAGAACATTAATGTGGATCTTTGAACAAAATAAAAGATACCACTTATTGATTAATAAATCACCAACCTATCTTCTTTGTTTATATATAAACAATGCAAAAAACCCTATTATAATAGGGTAATGAAAGAGTTAGTAAAGATAATTGCTTCAAAATCAGGCTTTCCTTGTTGGTCAGTTACGATAATTTCACCGTCAAGTATAGTTCCTTCCGGAATATTTACCTGAAGCAATTCAGGAAATTTAGAACTAACCTCATTGTTATGACGAGTGTACAACTTTACTCGATCATCAAACTTAGAAAGTATTAATCTGATACCATCAAGCTTCAGCTCATTTATAATATCCCCATCATCGAAGGGTTGCTCTGTTTTGTGCAAAAGCATTGGAGAAATAAACAAAGTTACCACCTCATAATAATTGTAGCATTGATTGTTGAGTAATCTGTGAGGTAGATTATGTTAATTATAAACCTTTATACTACTAAAGGTCTTATGCATGACTTTGAAGATTGACTGAGGGACTTATTTTTATAATGGTATAATTTAATTGGTTTTTTTCACTCAATATTTTTTATATTGGCATCTATCCAATTATTCACTTTTTCGTGCATGGTTTTTGTCGTGTCCACTACTTCATGTGCTACATAAGAAACAATTTGAAAGATCGATATCTTAGAATCACCATTTAATTTGTTTATGTACTTCTGGATGATCCGCAACCTTTTAAGCCTTTCTGGATCGAGCAGACGGACAAGTTCGGAATCCACCACTTCATTGAAGATTTCTGCATTACGAATGCCTGACGTCAGCAGCATTGTTGTCGCCAAGCTGATACTGCAATCCATTGAGTAGGCCAACGAACTGATTCTTTCATAATCGGATGCCTTGAATCTTAAATGAAGCCTTTCCTTCTGAATGATATTCATCTTCTAGATTACCTCTGCTTCAAGATCCCCTCGAAATATCGTGTTACTATGCCTGTAGTCTCTTTTGAAATACATGGACAAGCTTTCAATGCATTCCCTGCTGTTTATCGCTGCCATGATAAAATGCTCCCCCACATCTTTCACTGGCATGTTTAAAACACAGCTTAAATCATGACAACACTCATTCAATGATTCTGAGATTGTTGGTTTTTTTTTATTTTATTCAATCACTATTATTTTAATATGCTCTCTTCCTAATGGTCAAAAATATAACCCCCTTTAATTTCCATTTATTGATGTGCACCTTTTCCAGTTACAAATAAAGTCTCCAATATGTAGAAGATAATGGAAGTTATTCTAATCCTACTTTCTTAATCGCATGCACAGGGGATGAACAATAAAAGCCTTCTCTAGCTATATGACTCAGATTTCTAACTTCAACAAAAACAGATTGGGTCTACATAATCATTGGACCATAGGTTATAGCTTCCAAATCGGTAGAGGACCCTCAAAAATGCTTCGAGGTAGTGATCCTGCTGATTTTATCTGCTTTGTTGTCCACCTACGAAAAAGGGTGAGATAGCAAGCCACCGACCCGAACGCTCGAATGGGTTCGACATCCATCAAATAACCTAGCGTTCCATCCCCTTTTGTCTTTTTCTCTTGTTTTTATTCTTCTGTTCAAGTTCATCTTCCCTCCATTTTCGATCAGCTTCACGGATGGCGCTTTCAAGAATAGAAAAGAAATCGGAACCATCATAAGGCAAGGAATTTGAATGATGATTAGATTTCGAATCAAAAGTGGTGGGATGCCCAAGTTGGGAGTCCTCTTCTTTACCAACAGACTGGACATCAAAGGCACGTTGAAGTTGATTCATTCGTTCTTGGCCAATTTCATCTGAATATCTCATGCACTCATAATAGAACATATGTTTATAAGATTGATTATCCGTTTGGAAATCTGGATACTTCTTATTTAAGAGCTCAATAGATTGATGTCGTCTGGATGAATTCCTATGACCTTTACTTATTTGATAAATAGAGGAAATAATTTCGGCTTGTTCATCTTTAGAGTATTTTCTTGGTGGGTTTGAAAAATCCACAGGCGTAATGTTTTTCCCATAATACTCTTCTGCCATGACAAAGAATTCCTTTTGTTCAATCGATAAATAATTACTTCCATCCCAATTGGGATACATAGCTTGAAGTTGGTGGTCATAAAGCATTCCCAACAGGCCTAATAATTTGTTCAAATCCTCTTTTTGTTTTAATATAAACTGCATTTTACGTAGCTCTTTTTCAGAAGCATTTTGGATGGTTGATCCATCAGCAAAATTAACCCCATTTTTCAAACGCAAATTCTCGAACTGCTTTTCTGCACGTTCTATTTCTTTTTGTATGGAAAGAACAAACTTTGGTCTATTATTCAGTAAGACGTACAAGTCCTTTTCGATTTGTTTTTTCTCTAAATCAAGTATGACTTTTTCAATTTCCTGGCTACTTAACTTTTTATTCTGCGTGACCGTCGTTTCTACCACTTCAATCTTTTGTTCTTTAGATAGATCCTCCATATTAAAATTCGGATAATACTTTTCTAAAAACCTACAGGCTTCATTTCCCAAAATATTTTCAACTTGATCTAACACATCCCTTTCTCTTTCAATCCGGTTCATTTTTTTTAATGCATCAATGGAATCCTGACTAAACTCTAGTCGCGCATGCCATTTGTCCAACTGGTTCCTTCTAGTGTTAATGTTTTCGAAATTGACAAAAAGTCGTAAGGATTTGGCTGACTCACGTAGTTGTTTTTTCTCTAAAGGAGTGAAGCGGCGAACAAACTTTTCTGTTCTTTCTTTTCTCTGTTTTTCTTTCTTCACTTCTGACAGTTCGATGATGATTTTGTTGTACTCTTTACGCTCCATATTTATCCGTATTCTCTCAGATTCTTTTCCTTCATTTTGCAGCTGCCTTGCAACAACTCCTTCATGAATGGTCGGGAGTGTTTCAAGCCCTTGATCTTTATTCGATAAATGTGTGATCCTTTCAGGAAAACCATTTTTCTCTAAGTATTGATTAGCAAAAGTCGCCCACTGCTCTCTCCAGTAAACAAGCTTTTCTTTGGTATTCCAATCCGTTGTATGTGTGGCTTTTATTTGTTGTTTTCCATTAATGACTTCTTTGACCTTCACTTGTTTATTTCCCCATGTCCCCTCTTCATTAAAAGGCCGAATGGTTAACATGATATGGAAGTGTGGATTTTCTTCATCATCCCTATGGATCGCTAAATCTGCAACCATGCCATCCTTCACGAAAACCTCCTTACAAAATTCAATGGCTAATTGTTCTTGCACTTCATGAGATAGCTCCTTAGGTAAGGCTACATTCATTTCACGGGCCAGTTGGGCATTCCATTGTCTTTCTACTTTCTCCACTTCATTCCACAATTGCTGACGATCATATACCCATTTAGGTGCATGACTAGGCGCAAGAATATGAGTGATCGGTTCCACTTGTCTTTTATAGAACTTGGACTCATTGGTTCTTTCATCTACCAATCTCTCACCAGACCGATATGCAGCTGCAGCAATGGCATTTTGTTGCTTTTTTCTTGAGATAATCTGATTGGAGAAATGATAGATGGCCACGGTTCATGCACCTCCCTTTCTTTTCCTAACATGAGCGAAGCGAATTTTTCAGACGCTTCACGAAATTGGTTTCTCCGAAGGAGAAGCCAAAGCACAATATCACGATAGTGGTATATAAGTGCGCCCTTGATCGATATCTTCGGGATCATTCTATCACTATCCATATTTTAGGACAAGTGTTACAATTAGGAAAAATATCCATAAGGGGTGCTGGTGTTGGTAAAGCGGAATACAAAAGAACAAATTTTAAGTATTGAAGAACAAATCAAAAAATTGAAAGAAAAGCAGAAAAGGATATTGAACACCACTCAAAGGGAAATAGGGAAATATCTAATGGATTCATGGGAAGTGGAAGACCTGAATGAAGCAAAGGAATTAATTGATTCATTTAATAATCAAGTGAAATCATTAAGTGAAGCCTCTTCTTCAAAAGAGGATAATGAGGAAGAGAAGAGTTTTTCACAAAAACCACCTAAAGGTAATTCATATGCCTAACGAAGAATTACAAAAAATGAAGGACAGAATAAAGGTTCTGGAGCAAAAGAAGAGGGCTCTAGAACATAAAGTTTCAAACGAATCCAGAAAAGAACGAACGCGCAGACTGATTCAAAAAGGAGCACTTTTGGAAAAGTACTTAGAAGCAGAAAGTATGTCCCTCAAGGACACGGAAAACTTACTAAAAGTATTAGCTAATTTTAAAAATAAAAATAAAGAATATGTAATACGACTGATAAAAAGTTTAGATGAAGAAGTCCATTTAAAATAATAAGATTAAGCCATTCTTGAAAGCCCCATAAATTAACCACACTTAAACAATTTCGCTATTTTCTTCATTTCAATTTTCATGATAGAGGTACCATTTTTTATCCTTTTAGTTTTTTATACTTAGTATGAATTATTTAGTTCTTATCAGTAATGGTATTATTTTGTCTTTTAAATAATTAATATCATGAAAGAAAAAACCAAAATTGAATCAGGTAAAGTGGACATGATGATAGATGCCTTATCTTACTTACTCGATCCAACGGTGTAGTAGTAAAACAAACAGACGAATTTTCTTTCTTTTTTTCACTATCCCTCTTTATTGAAAGTTCCTTGGCTTCAAATAACAAAATAAACTAAACCACACCAAACTAGTCTAATTTAGATTAGACTAGTTTGGGTTTTTTAAAAACCAGACCAGACTAATCTAGTTTAATTATCCCTTAATCAATCTCAGAATTTTTGCACTAAACCATATTTGACCAAATGGCATTTTAACCAGTAGACGTCCATATACTATTTAAAAAGGAGGAAGGAAAATGGTGTATAGACCTACCGTAAGATACCCGGACATTTATAAAAATTATATAGAGAATGTGTACAAAGCGACCGATCTAGACCGTAATCAAATTATCCGTTTGGCCTTATTTGTTGCCGCACATTCAAACGAGTATAAAAGTATCCTTCAAAAACATAAAATTGCTGACGTCCCTCTCCCCTGCCCGGATTGGGGGCGGGATGAAGATGGTTGCTGGACAGATCAAAACTATATTACCAAACAGAATCAAGCCCCATACAAACTCACTGAACAGGGTGGAATTAAGATTATTTTAGGCTAATTATTTCTTTTTAGATTCATTTGTGCTTTTTACGTAATGTAGCGTGGATGCCTTATTAGCAAGCTTTTCAGCCAGTTCTTTTGAAATATCTTTACTCATTTCGTATCACCTCACTTAAAAAAAAGCCTTGCCATAATCCCTAGCAAATATACCTCCCTCCACTCTTGGCATAGCGTAACGATGTAACCAACTGACCAACCAACCCAAAGAAAAAGACGATTCTGAAAGGGGAAAACCAAATGGGAAAGGTTAAACATTTGAATCCGGTTCTCTCTTCTTCTAATAAAAAAGCGATTGAACCACAAAAAAGAAAAGTTCGTTCGGATAAGCTTCATGACATAAAAATTCCCGTGGACGAACCCATGGACATGATATTAAGAAGGGAATCCCGACGATACTGGAATGGCTCCAAAACAGCTTTTGGCACGGAAATACTGTTGTTTGGTCTTGAACAGGTTCTCGTATACCCTGACGTCACCTATACTGACCAGCCTTACACGGTTCATTGCAAAGTAGATCATGAAACGTATCAAAGGATAGGCGATTATGCGGCCGGTTGGAAATGTAGCGTTCGAAAAGCAGCTCATCGGATATTTATAGAAGCATACAAAAAAAGGCAACTAGGGGGCGTAACCGATGGGGAAATATAGCCAAGCCAATCTTATAGATGAAGAACTATCTTTAATCAGATCAACAACCTTTATCGGAAAGCTACTCCATAAAGTAAATAAATCTTCAACCATCTTACTGAGTATAGATGTCCCCTTGAATCTATTTCTAAGAGCAGAAGTTTTCTGTGAAGATATTCAAGAGCTATCAGACCTGCATTTCGAACAAAACGACTTGATGAATCTTTTATATAATGACTTTTTACTATTTGCAAAAAAGAATCCAGACTCAAATGCCATATTCCGATTGCTCACCTCATTGGATCAGTATGCTGGTAAAGATTCAAGACTTGAAAAATATGGGGAATCTGCTTTTAAATTAATCCATAAAGAAAAGAACCAAGAAATAAAAACGTTGAATTTACGCATGAGAAGGAAATACGCCTTACGTGGAGAGATTTTGCTTGCCGATATGGAGGAAGTTCAGCCAGGACATGGCTACACACTAGAAAAGGTATTTGAGCTACTTTATATAGACTTTATTGATAAATTTCGAAAAGGTGATCATGCGGGTGTCATAGAAAATATCCTGCGCCTGCTTGATGATGAAACCGAATAGAATATACGAAACTCTAGGGAAAAACCATTAATCTCAGACAAAATTTCAAAATATGAACCTATGCATTCACAATGCAACTTACATAGGTAATGAACTTGTATAAGTTCTCCAAGCTCATTACCTTTGCTTTTCGCTGTTCAGCACTAGCCCCCATCGTTAACCAATAACTTCTCTTCTATTTCATATCAACGGACTATTGATCCAACAATATTTTCATCAATAATCACCCCAATATTATCGGATATCGAATTGGCATACTGGCTTACACAGGGAGACAAGTCCTATCTATTGTTAGTATTTGTAGCAACATTTGACCTGGCCGGTGGCTAGTTACTTTTTTCAGACTGTAACAATCACCGTTTTAGTTTGATATGTAACATTCGCCCTTTGAGGGAATATTATATTTCGAGCAAGGCAACTTAGTCACCAATAGCACTTCCACCAGCAACCCTTGCTCTATGCTTCATTTCAATCACAGAAATTTTAATCCCCTCAATATTTATTTCAGTGCAAATATGAATTTATCTTAAATGCTCCGCATGATATGTTAGGAAAATCTTCAAAAAAAATAAGCACCGTTTAGATGCTTATTTTGCATTTAACCACTCTTTCATCTTTTCTAAGCTGACTGTATACGGGCGTTTAATTATATTCCTTTCATACCTGGACAAGGTACTATGGGAGATTCCCATTTCCTTAGCTGCCTCTAAAATGCTTAATCCCCGATCCGTTCTTTCCTTATTTATCGTTTCAGGAGAAACCTGCTTTTCTTCAACCATCTCCTTGGTTGCACTAGTCTCCCTGTCTGTCATACCCTTCAACATAGTTAGAAAATTCTCTGTGTCATAGTCCTGATCCTCAATCAATAATAAGTCCTGGTCATCTCCCATTCCCGTGATTTCAGTAGGTGGGATGATTTGGACACGTGCCTTCAACCAGGTGTTTGCGAACCAATTTCTCTCCTGCTCAATTTGCTTCTCAAGGGTTGTTTCCTTATAGCTCCAACCTTTGATGATTCCATCCTGCTGCAAAGTGTCCAATATTTCCTCAAATTGTTCCCTGATCCTTGAACCATATCGCGGATTCACGTCCAAATCCATGACTTTTAAAAGCCCTTTGTCTCCCCCAATATGATAAGCCCTGAGATAGTCTGCACTCTTCTGGCGAATCCTCCACTGCCAGGACAGGTACCTGGATAACCGTTTATGGTACTTTTGCTTAATTGGATGGTATTCTAGAGTCTTTAATGCAAGCAGCCCACTGCTCCTTTGGGAACCGTATAAGAAGTTTGCGAGCAATTCCCCTGGACGAATGCTGCATTCATAAATACCAATCGGGTTATCCCCCCGATAGGCTACCGTCACACTATCCACCAAAAACAAGGGATTAAACTGGACTTGTCCAATTTCCTCAAAATCTCCCTGGTCCTCATTAATGAACCTCAAATTCTCTTTTTCAATTCTTATCCATATCGTTGTGAGAGCGGCCAACCTTTTCATGATATCGTCCCGTTCTTTTTTTCTATAAGACATTTGATAGCCGTCTAAATCTTCTTTCCGACCTTGCAATCTCCTTAGATTCAAAGCATCATCCGTATGGAAATGAATCATTTGGTCCTTATGAGTAGCCTGTTGCATCCAAAGAATCGAGACAATATCAAAAATATCTGCGGTTAAGTCATCCATCGACGTGATGGCTTGAGAGGTGAGATTTTTCCATTGTTCGATGGCTACATTGGATTTCATCATCAGATAATCATTTTCTGCCCTCACTTGAGCCGTCGCTTCTAAAGCCCTCTCCGCAATCCTTGCAGTAGGAATCTCAGTTGCAATGTCGAATTCATTTTTACTGATGGTCTCCCTTAATTTATGAAATAATAAGGCTGAACCGGACTCGGCAAAATTTTGATTCAACAAGGCATTTATCACTTCCCTGTTGTTAGACTTTGGGGAAGGTGCTGAATTCTCTTCTCCTATAATCTGTATGTGTGGAAGGACAAAATTTCTAATTTCTTCTATGTAATCATCAACCCATTGTTCCATATCCTCGAATTTCAATCCATAATCTTTCACCAAGCTATCCAAAATCACAAAAAATGCTTTTAATGTTTGGCTAGGCTGGTAATCATCTTGACCGGACATAAGATGGTTGATATCCATATTCCAATCGACAAAGAGTTGAGGATAATCTGGAAAAATCGTTTTCATGACATTCAAAAATTTCGTTTGCAGGGGTAGTAACATTATTCTTTAAACCGCCCTTCTTTTGTCGACTCTATGTCCTCAAATGAGTACTGTTGGATGTAATCTTGAAAAACAGCGGTTTCCAAAATACCCAAATCGTGCAGAAAGCTAACGGACTCAAAAGAAAGGAACTGAACAATCGGATTTTTTTCTAGGATGGCTTTTTTCAACTGTTGGATGTCCTTTTCCTGATAAAGGATATAATTTCCCATCTGTTCTTTGATGTCGTTAGGGGAATAGATCGTATCTTTGAAGGGTTGATTATGCATACATTCATAGACCATATCATCTTTTATATAATAAGTCCTGACACCAGAATCTTTCCCAACCTTATAAATTTCGATTTGTTTTCGAAACCATATGGGACCACTGTATAAGTGGACCACTGGTTTAGGAAGCACGCCACGCAGTTGATAGGTGGAAACCTTTCTCCGATCCCAGCCGAGAATTTCCCCCACCTCTTTAACTCCTACTAAAAAATCCATATGTGTTCCCCTTCTAATCTAGTAATATGGTAATTATGAGTGAGTATTGTTGCTTTTGTCAACACATGAGTTAAACGTGCAACTTTTTATATTTTGACGTTTCCTTTCACAATGTGCACAAAACACTTCTTGTCTTCTCTGTTCACTTTCAATATTTTCCATCTAAACTTGCAAAGGGGATGCTTTTAGCCATTTGCAAGTAGGTAGAACGAAAAAAACGTATAAACAATCAGTTCAGGGCAAGCTGGGCACTTAGTTTTTTAAATTGCGCTAGCGTCCATAATTATAAAGTTTGTTGCCCGTTGGTCTATTGGCTACTTTCCATAAAATTGCAACTTATCCTCCCTTTGACGTTTCCTCTCACAATGTGCACAAGCCTGTTTATAAAACTTCTATTAAAATATAGATTCTATACCAAAAGCCTTGCATAAAGTAATGTCCTTCAAGGTCAAATAAATGGGGAAATGACGTTTCCTTTCACACGTTTTTGTGCAAGTTTTACGCTTTTAGTTCGATTATAAATGGCTTTTTTCATTAGAATGTTGATATACCAGTTTTTATCTCAGCCCTCTTAATGATTAAAGAATGACGTTTCCTTTCACAACAAGCACACTATTATATGGGATTGCAACTTTTCCTTCATTTGACGTTTGCTCTCACAATGTGCACAAAGATATGGATATGCAAGTTTATCTTCCATTAATAACATCACATTAGCTTGACGCCTTCTTGCACATCTCACTCATCCATAATTAACTGTGCAACTTTTTATATTTTGACGTTTCCTTTCACAATGTGCACAATTCCCTCTTTTGATCTGGGATTTTTTAAAACATTTTTAATCAACCAACCTTTTACACCCCTACATCACCAACAAAATCTCAGAAAACATTAGGAGCCCACACAAAATAGTGCATAAATTTATCTCTTTTTGTTCTAAAATGAAGAATTATGACGTTTGCTCTCACACAAACTTGCACACATTTCTGTGCAAGTTTTTTTATTCTTGTCCATTTATGGATGGACAATTTTATGAAAACATTGATATATCAACGTTTATCCTAATTTGCTTATCCATGAAAGCATGACGTTTCCTTTCACAATATGCACAAACAGTGTGAAAAAATGACGTTTCCTTTCACACAAAAATATTTAGATTTTTTTTCAATCCCTTGCCCCCCAAGGGATGAGCACACGTTGTGCAACTTTGAAAATCCCTTAATAAAGGACACCATTTCCTGTTTTACCATTCTGCTATAATTCAAACTAGAAAAATAGACGAGAGGAGGGCTTAAAATGAAAGAATCCAGAATAAGAATCGATGGTTTTAGAATGCATCATGCCATCTTAAAAGAATTCCATTTTCTTCGTGATCAGTCATTTGAGCGCCCTCCTGCCTCTGCCTATGTCGTATATATGACCATGTTAAACCAATTACAAGTAGAACAAAACCAACGAGGCATGCTTAAGGAATATAATCTTTCTTACTGGGCAAAGAAACTTGGGATCTCTTATTCTACCCTTTGGGGAGGAAAAAAATTTTTAGAAGATCATCATTTTGTAAAAGAGGAAATCCACGAAGGGTTACCTGTTATCATGTTAAAAGATGTTGATAAGTATAATACACCTGAACTTAATGGTGTATCCCTCAACTACCTAATCATACCGCACGCCCTTTTTGAAACGAATATTTTAGCAGAATTCGTACGTACCTCGAACCCTGAAGGTATCGAACTTCTCTTATCCTTACTTAACCAGTTCCGGACTGGTCTGTCTTTCAGCAAGACAGGTGAAATGGAGAAAATAAAACAAGAACGGACAATGAAGACACTTAAACTTCAACTAAACAAAAATGCAAAAGGGGTTCGTAAAACTTTAAGCGTTTTAGAAGCTCTTTTTTCCATCGAATTCACAGGGATAGAGATTCGTGGGAAGCAAATATGGATTAAAAAAGCCTCCTTTTCCTTAAAGCCGGAATGTGTGGAAGAAAACACGGATGAATTCAATGTCAACTCACTCATGGCGAAACTATCAAAAGAGCTCACCTATTTCTTTGATGGACATCAAATTAAATTTAAACCAAGAGACCAAATCGATGTCATGATTTCCTTTAAGCAGGAAGTAATGAATAAACTGAACTATCTTATGGATGAGGACGATGAAAGCTTCACCATACGTGATCGATTCATGAAAAACTTCTTTTTACAAACAATGGATCAGATTGGTATTCATATACATACAGAAAAACAACGAAAAGGTTCTTTCCATTTCTACTCGATTGGGGCCTTTTTCAGAATGGCCTTTAGAAAGTATCTTCCTGGGGCCTTAAAAAATATTCCTTATGAATTAATTCATGAAGCCAAAATCAGAGAGTACACCCAAACCGGCCAAGCACCAGAGCTACACGGTGTAATTTAATAGCTTAACCCAGCCTTGTGAAAAAATAAGACATTCACAGGGCTATTCGAATATACGCAAAAACTATATTAAAAGTATTCCCTTAAAACAAAAGTCTTTCCTTCCCTCCTCTGTCACGAATTTTGGCAGAATTTTCAAGAAGGATTATTTTTTTACGCTTAATAGATTCCGAATGTTACCTTGTGAAATAGTGGATATTAAAAATACACTCCTGTGAATATGTAAATAGTTAAAAAAAAGCCCTGTGTATATGTGACTTCATTTACATTCTATATGTGGGAAAGTGGAAACTCTGTTAAAATGACTCTTAGAAATGACTAGAACCCTTGTCGCTCAAGGGATATATCTAACAATAGAAAAATGCCTATTACTTCTGTTTCTTTTATTAAATCTGTATTTTCTTATTAAATATGCCTTTTTATTAAATTTGTTTATTTACGAAATAGATCACATCAAACAGAATTTAAAATATTGGATTATTAGGATTAATGTACTCACTGTAAAACAATGAGCCTTTCAACAATTACATATTGAAAACTAATGAAAAGATTAATAACCATATTAGTTAGATTAAGGTTCATTTATTGTAAATTTTATACAATCACCAGAAGAAACCTTCAATTAGTTGGGACGAGCTTAAAACGGCAGCTATGAAAATTCAGCCCAAGTGAGCAGCATTCTATAACACCTTTCAGAAAATCGCTTTTCACCAAAAATTCTGCAAGTAATACCTTAAAAAAGAAACTACTTTGTAAAAAAATTAGACCACCCAAGACGGTGGCCTAAACTTATATCCTTTTCCTGCATTCAACGTATTTAATTAAGGGGCAAGGCCCCTTTTACTTGCTATAAAGCTCTAGAGAGCTCATTGAGAAGCTTTAAACCATCATTGATCTCTATAAAGCAAAAGGATACTCTTATTCCTAATTTGAATCTACAAAATGAAGGTTAAATATCCATCTTCTAGAAAGCTTACATATAAAAATTTTGGGAGGTTCCAATTTTCCACCTTATCCCAAAAATCAAAAATAAATAAAAAAGAACTATTAATCTTCCATAGTTTGTTCTAATACTTCCCTTTCATTTGTTAGAAGTGCTGTTTCTGATTTTAACCTTTTTTCTAAAGCAAGTGATTCTTCTTCCATTTGACTAATCTTCTGCCTTATTGTATCTATTTCTTCAATGTATTCCACTTCTATATGGTCTGCTTTGATATCCCTTTCATCCACTAGTATGTCAGATTCTATATTCAAAGTATCTTCTGTACTTTTTTTTGCAAAGAAAGAGAAAAAACCTGTATTTTTCTTTTGCTCCAAACTCTTTCTTAACACATTCGCAGCTTGTCGATCCATTTTTCGATTTAACCTATGATTTTTAATCTTTTCTTCTATAACTTCAATTTGTCTTTTTCTATCAGCTATTCCAGTTCTCCTTCTCAACAACTCCACTTCAATTAGATTGATTGTGTTTTGTAGCGTGAAGGTTCTCATCATTACATTCTGCCTTCTATCAAATTCCGAGAATAATTGATCTAAGGTATCCTCATTATATTTACTCCCTTTTGCTTTTCCGCCATTTTGTTGAGGAATCGACTTTAGCGATAACTTAACTTGAATATCGGAAATCGTTTCTCCCCTCTCAATTGACAGTAAAGTCATGTGGATTTTAAAAACGGTGAGAAATGGCAATCGCTTCTTTCTACCTTCTACATAAATCTCTAAGTATCCCTCTAGCATCCTAACGTAATACCTTAACGTCGAATTAGCGATATTAAAGATCTTATCAGAACAATCGGTGGTTGAATACATGGCATTCGGATCCAACTCTAGTATATCTTCTTTAAATAGTTTGGCACTGTATTCCTTATCAAGCACCAACGAAGTGAATAAAGCATCGTCACGAAGTGCTTCTGTAATGAAATCCTTATTAGCCTGGACTCTGTTTGTCACGATAACCCTCCTCTTAACGCTAGTTTAACTATAGCTTATTTTTATCTACCTATCGCTAAGCGTCAATTTATCTTTATCTATAGTTTACCTACTAGATAAAGACTAATCAACTAGGTTTGTTTGCTTTAATAGAAATAATGGACATATTTGACCAATTTCAATCTAGTCTAGTTTAATCTATAAGTACAATAATAAATAATCTAATCTAATCTAGTTTGGTTATTATTGTACGTTTCTTCCACATTTCGCGCGTTAAAGAACCGATAACATTAATTTAGCGGTAGAATACAATTAATATGAAAGTATTAGCGTTAATTTGCGGATGATTATCTCATTACTAAACTAGTCTAATCTAGTTTAGTGCGATTTATATGAAGTGATTCCTCCTAGAACCTCCAACGTTAAAGAACCGATAACGTTAATTTGACGATAAGTAACAATAATGTCGAATATTTTAGCGATAAGTTGCCATTAATTTTCTCGCGATAAAAGTAGTTAAAAAAGCGATAACGTCAATTCACCGTCAAATATATAGTTAATATGAACCGACTGATCACAAAGGTTGATGGTTAGTGTCGGGGTATCGATAGTTTATCGATATTAAATCGGCGCTGAAGTATCGTTAACGTCAATTTATCGCTAGTTTTTCATTGACTTTAACAGGGGATCTCTATATATTGGATAGTAAGTAGACTAAACTAGATTAGTCCGAAGGAGGAAGACCATGACAAAACTTGATTTTTTATTTAAAGAGGATTATTTAATTGCAGGAGTAGATAGCGGGAACATTTCTAATAAAATTACGTATATCGATCAAAATGGAAATGTCGTTTCATTAAATATCGCGAGTATTATCGGGGAAAACGCGGAAACCACTGCCGAAGATATGCCAGATGAAAGCGCAGATAAATCTTTTCCTGATGATATGATCCTTCATGTACATATTAAAAGTAAAGCCTTACCAAAGAATCGAACAAATGCTTATTATACAGTAGGGGAATATGCTCAAATTTCAACAAATGACAAAAATAATTTAAGAGAAACCAGCAGTGATGCAAGAGATAAATTAGGGAATGAAATCCATGTTGTAACAACTTTAGCTGGATTAGCCTTAGCTGCTTGGAAATCGGGTAAGACCAATAAGGTAGACGTTCCATTGAGTTTTGGGCTTCCAATAGAAGAGGCCAAACAGGCGTCATCGGAAAAAATCAACTTATATATGGGTGAGCATGAAATTACAGCAATAAAAGGGCCTTATAAAGGCAAAACCATAACCATTAACATTACAGATGTTCAGCTTAATGTGGAAGGCGTAACGAGCTACTTAGCATTGGCCTTTGATTTAGTGGATGGGGAAGTGGTGGAAACTGAATTTTCATCACAGATCCATGATGAGTTTGCCATTGCTGATTTGGGAGCTGGAACATTGGATTTAGCTCTTTATGATGAAAATGGTTTAAATTCAACTAAATCTACAAACCATCTGATAGGTACAAATAAATATATTGATTTAATCATGAAAGAAGCAGCTGAACTAAAGGAATTCGACAGCATAAGGGCCCGTTTTGAAAGGGTGAATAAAACTCCTAAGATCTCGTTTACACGTGAAGAATTCATGAGGAAGTTCATCAAGCCGGAAATCGATAAAATGGTTAAAAAACCTAAATATTCTCCTGTCTTTAAAGCGACATGGCAGTCCAAAACAGCAGATATCACCAAGATTGTAGAAAAATATACAAAACAATATGCCGAAGAAGTGAAAGATAAAGTCATCCGGTATTTTGTTGATACAAACGTTGGGCAAATGATTATCGTCGGGGGAGGGCTTCTCTTCGCTTATCAATACCTAGCGGAACTTAAAGAAGAAGATTGTTTATTTCCTCCGAATATCGATCAAGCCAGTTTCTTTACAAGTAAAGCATATCTCTTGAAAAATATTATTGCTGAAATTGAAAAGCAATCAATTGAAGCATAAAATTGCAAGAGTAGGAGCAGCATCTTCTTTTAGTTGTGATACAAGGTGGTGGTAACGTTGTCCAATAGAAAAATCACTCCAGGTAGGGGGATTCAATATACCCCAAAAACCTCGATAAAATGGGCTAATGAATTTAATGAGTTGGTAGACAGCTTTAAAAGCAGAAATGAACTTATTAGCGCGCTTATAGAAGATGGATTAAAGGTTCGGAATGGATCTTATAAAGAACAAGGTATTTACCTTCCACTAGACACCTTTGCGAATGATCAATTAGCACTTTTGAAAACGGAGGAAGGGCAAAGGATTCTTTATAATATTGTTTCTTTAATTGTAGGGAATCCCGAAGGGACGGCGCTTGCCCAGCAAATGGTGCAGCCGGTATCCCAGAAAAGTGAGCCAGCTTCCTCACCAATCGTCCCATCTGAAGCGCCTGTGAATCATGAAGAAGATGCTAAGGAAGGTAAGGGTCAATCAAACGAAGCCCTTTCTAAACTATTGAAGTTGGGGAAGATGACCAATTTAAAGGGATAAAACACTTTTAAAAATAGAGCTCAGTTATATGTAAGAGGCTGAATCAAAAGGTCGTTGAATAACGACTAATTTGATTCAGTCTCTTTTTTTGTTAACCTTACATCCAATTCAAATGAAAGAGCCCTTGTAGAAATGTTATATATAGGGGGTTCCATTGAGTGGATGGATCCTTATACAAGGTTCACAAAGTAGGACCCACATTTTATATTTAAAAGTTTTGTCAAAATTTGTATTACGTTAGCACTAGAAAATGTAAGCGTTTTCTTTTATAATGAAAACAGGCGATGGTATCTTGACGTAGGCAGGGCCAATACTACATTTATAAAAATGATGATCCATTAAAAAATTACTATTTCCAAACGGAAAATGTAATGTACTTCAAATTGGGGTGTGCTTATCGTTCTGGATGATATTAAAGATAAAGTAAAGGGGAGGAAAAGATGGAAGCAGAAAATAAAACCCCATTTGTCCATTTTATTCAGGAAGATCGATTCGAACTAAACTCCTACCTTAATTATTTATTTAACCAATTTAATGAAAATGTTCCAAAGCATATGGAAGACGTTAAGATGATGGGACAATAGCAATAATATAAAAACAAAAATACGCGGCTGTATTATTCCTTGAGAATAATACAGCCGCGTATTTTGTTAAAAGAAGGTTTTTACCGTTATGAACTTAAAAATCTTAATTGCAATTAGATCTAGCCAGAAAAAAATAGATCAAGGATTAGTAAAAAGGATAATAACAAGACTAAAGTCTCTAGAATACTAACCAGAAAAGTTAGGGTTATATGACTACGAATCCCATCAATAGGTTCATTTTTTGTAATTTTTTGGCTTATTTAATCAATAAAAGGAATATCACTGGTAAAATACAAGCAAGAGAAACGTCAAAGGTATTGCCATAGCATCCTTTTTAGTGGAGAGGGAAAATTGTTTGTGTATGAGATACAGATGAACTCTAAGTTGTTGCATTCTGTAAAATCATTTCGACCCAGTAAGGAGAGGATCTTGTTATGAGAAATGATTCGATTGAAAGATCGGTCAACGATTCCATGCTTACGATTGCTGACTCTATTCTACAAATGATTGAACAGACTAAACAAAAAAGTTTAGATAGGAAAAGTCTCATGAACCAGGAAAAGATGAGTTTGAAACAAGATTCCACCTCTTGGTCTACCAAAGAAAAGACAGAGGCTGAATATGAGCTATATTACGCTATGTTAAAGGACCATCACCCTCAGTTATTTGAAATAAAAGGGGATTACATTGAAACATTCCCAGTCGATAAAGAAAAAAGTGTTTTTTTCATCCTGAAGGATAAAGATGCATACTTCGGGGTCTATAAACAAGAATCTAAGGAAGCGCACATCGTCACACCAGGATTTCCAACCAAAGAGGACCTGCTTCAAAAAACACTCGGCACTTCTCAATTCGAAAAGTTTAGAATGCACTCATTCTTCCTTATGGGAGATGGAAAAGCTTTCTCCCTCCATGACAATAAACAACTTCGGCTAAATTTAGCAAAATCTTATACAACCCTAAAAACCTATGAAAATATCGAACAAGCACGCTCCTCTGTTGTAAAAGAGGAACTAAAAAATGATCCTAAACTTAGAAAACAATCTCTTCGTAGGGCTTTAGAAGAGCATTTTATCCCTTCAGATCTTTTAGGAAAGACCGTTACAATCCAAAATATTTCAATGGATGGTCAAGGGACAAGGCTGGCATTAGTGGAGAATCAGAAAGAACGGGACGTCTGGTTGCCTGACATTGCAGAAAAGTGGGTGGAAAAAGTAAGGGATAGCCCCGGAATGAAGGTTTTGTTTGATGAAGTTTTCATGGATAGTCGTTCCATTGCAGAAGGTTTCCTTGCTTTTTATGGCATGGAAATAAAGAAAGAAAGCCAAGCGAAGCAACATGATTTTGAGGTGATTTCAAATCAAGTTGGCTCGTATATTGGGAAATTGAGTGGCAATGGCAAAGTGAAAAAAGTTTCCCCTTACTTCTCTGAGAAAGAGGCCGAGAAACAGTTGGGAAATTTAAATAATCACATTCAACTAGAAAAGCAGAAAGATAGTCAGGTAAAAGAGGTGGAAACCGATATTCCATTCAAAGAAATTAGGGAAAACGACTAAGGAGGAAACATATGACTTCGTTAAAAAAATTACAAATCTTACTGATGTTTGCTGCAATTCTTTTACTTTTACATATCGCACCAGAGCAAGCATCTGCAGCCGCCAATGTATCAGCAAAAATCAAAGAGGGACTGAAACAAGTTCAAACATTGTTAACAGGGCTTGTTGTTACAGTGGGCATTTGTGTATCCATATGGATCATCATTAAAAAATTACCAGGCGTGGATGATCCTCATACCAAAAACGAAATGTTTCGTGGAGTAGGAATGGCTTTGGCAGGGGTAGGGTTAGCAGCCGCAATCGTATGGCTTGTTCCGTGGATGTACGCGTTATTCGCTTAATTGAGGTGAACTAGATGACGGAAAAAGAAGAGCTTAGAGACGCTCTCAAAACGTTACTTGGAGAAAAAGACAGTCGCAAGGGGAAAACGTTTGTTTTCCCTGATAATGTCGATCGATCATATAACATTGTTAAGGGCTTATCATTAATGAATTTCTTTAGATATATATTACCGGCGGTCGTTATTTCCGCCACTATCCTGTTCATTCCCCCTTATTCATTAGGATTTATGATGGTTAAATTGTTCTTTATGGCCCTTTTGCTGTTAGGATCCTTAACCTTTGCTGTTTTACGTCCCATATCTGCTCGGCCAAATATCACATATAGTAGCTATTTAAAACGAATTATTCATTACAACAATAGACAGAAGATGTTCTTTATGAAATCGAATAAAAGGGATGATTTCCGTGGTTAATCATAATAAGAAAATGGATAAGGAAGACTTTGACTATGAAGTAGAAACCCTTATAAAAAAAGGAAAATCGACAATTCAAGACATAAGTATTATAGAAGGGATATACAAAGACTATGTTCTTTTGAAAAATGGTTATCTGACGTCCATCCTGCAAGTGAGTGGTATCAACCTAGATTTGTTGGCGGAGTATGAACAGAATCGTTTATTTGAAGATTACGGTTCATTCTTAATGAGTCAAGTCCATGATCAATTACAAACCATATCGATGACGGTTCCCGTGGATTTCCGTTCCTATAACTTAGGTTGGAAAAAACGCTATTTGCACGAACTGGAGAATAAGGATAACACAGGTAATGAATACAAGCGAATCCTAATCACATCTTACATCGATCATTTCCAAAGGATAAGGATGAAAGATGAAATGTCGACAAAACAACATTTTGTTGTCATTAGGGAGAAAATGAATAAACGTACGTTCCAAGATTTAGAACGTGCTGAAACTATTCTAACAAAAAAGGTGGAGGAAATGACAAACTCCCTGCGATCCACTTTTGAATCGTACGATATCACGATTAGAAAATTGTCTGAGAAAAATACGTTATCGTTGCTATATAGATATTTTGATTTTGAAATGTCAAAACTATACGGATAACCGGTTCGGAAAGGAGCAAGTCAAATGCCTTTTTCTTTAGCTACTTTATTTTCTTTAATAAAACGTGAAAATAAGCAGGACGAACAGGTGAAACAATATCCCGTAGATGTTTTACATGGGATGTTAGAGACCGAAGAACTTAATTCCATTTATCCTTTTGTCTGGAAGGAAAATAAGAATTATATCGAAAGTGGTGGCAACTTTATTAAGGTTCTGGCGGTCGTTGCTTATCCTAAAGAACAAAAAGGGAACTGGCTATCGGATCTGAAGCGATTAAAAGGAAACATATCCTTTGTCCAGTACCTAGAACCGTCCAATTCAGAAGGCATGATTAGCTATTACAATGACTCTATTAAAAATAAAGATGCGGAACTATTAAAAACAAGAGATCCAGCCACACGCATCAGGTTGCAATCCGAACTGGAAAGCGCAAAATATCAACTAAATCAGGTATTATCAAACCGTTCCACCTTTATGTATCTGTATACATACATCTTCATTCAAGCTGCATCCTTAGAAGAGCTGAAGACCTTAGAAGACAATGTCCAGAGGATTTTAACAAAACTAAGAATGAAAGCTTTAAACCCCCATTACGCAACACCGATGGCATTCTGGTCGGCTCTGCCTTTAGGGGATAACCAATTAAAGGATTATACCTATCAGATGTGCAACAGTGAAGCGGCCTCATCTTTCTTTCCGTTCGATGATTCAGAGATTTGCTATTTATCCCTGACGGCTCAGGTGGAAGGGATCAATAAGACGACCAATTCGTTGGTTGCCATAGACTATTTGGATACACAGCGTACATTAAATCAAAATATGGTGGTCATTGGGACATCAGGTGTTGGAAAATCTACCTTTATGGTCCAAAAGATTCTTCGCTGCTACGCCATGGGAATCAAGATATATATCATTGATCCAGAAAATGAGTATTCGCATATTGTGAAAATCCTTGGAGGTGAAGTTGTTCATCTCAGTAGTAATAGTTCAACGAAAATCAACCCTTTGGAGATATTCTCCTCAGAAATTACGGACACCGAAGATTTTAATGACGATGCGGAATTCATAAGGGACCTTGTTAAACAAAAGGTTCAACGTCTTAAGGCCTTTTTCAAAGTCCTAAAAGCTGACTTATCCCAGGTTGAATCTAGTATTTTAGATAAGACACTGATCAACCTTTACAATCGTTTTTCCATTAATGAAGAGAGCAATTTTACAAGTTTAATGGCAAAGGATTTCCCGATTCTCGAGGACTTTTATGAAGATTTAGGTACATTGAAGACAAATGATTTAGAACGCTATGAAAAAATACAGGATTTTTATTTTATCCTGGAAAGTTATGTTCATGGGTCTAACTCGTTATTTAATGGCCATACGAACGTGAATATCAATAACTCTCTATTCTCTTTTAATCTAAAATCACTACAAAATGAAGTGGATGTGCAGGCTGCTTGTTACTTTAATATCTTTGGTTTCCTTTGGGACGAAGTGACGAGAACAAAAGAGGAATTGGTGTACCTATTTATTGATGAATTCCACTTCTTATCAAAGAACCCGGATTCGATGAGATTCTTTTATCAAGCTTATAAACGATTTAGGAAGTATAATGCCGGTGCTATCGCAGGTACGCAACAAATTATCGACGTACTGGATACCGAGGATAACCTAGGGGCAGCTATGATTGAAAATAGTCACACAAAAATATTTTTTGGACTGGACAATAAGGGTGTTGAAGATGTGGTTAAAAAAATCAATCTATCATTCTCTGATGAAGAGATTTCCTTATTACGAGCGAAGCGTCAGGGAGAGGCATTACTTGTTTACGGGTCTCAACGTGCATTTATTCGGGTTGAGCTCACGCAAGAAGAGCTGCGTCTTTGGAATAAAAAACGGTACCTTGAAAAATATGGTTTAGATCCTGATGAAATCCCTGATTATGAAGGAAGGAATGAAATGACTCCCATTGAAAAAGAAGAAGTTCGAAATTTTGTTCTGTAAAGGGGGAGGCAACAGTGAAAATCCAATTATTTGAACTCGGAACGTTATTCATCCTTAAAAATAGGCACTATCGTTTAGAAATTGCGACAACTAAGGTGTTGGCTGAACGGGTAGAGGACCTTACAGAACTTCAGGAAGAACATCCGTATTTCTTTACACTGAAAGATATAAAAAAAGAAAACGATCGCTTGATTCTTGATTATGAAATGGAAGAAGGTTACCAACCTTTACAAATAGCCAAATCATATTCAACCGTATTACGGCTTGCGTTATTAAATCAGTTGCTAGAATTGGATCCTTTACACAATTTTAAGGGGAAAGTGCTGATCCACCCAAGAAACATTTTCTTTAAAGATATGAAAAAACTAAAGTTTCTATACAGAAGCAATCAATGGTTGCCCTTTGAAGGCCATATTGAAAAACTAGAACAATACAAAATTCTAACCCTATCTATGTTTTCCCGTTTCTCCTATGAAAAGTATAAACGGGAAAAAGAAAATCTGCTAAAAAAGGAAAAAGATGAATTTTTCTTCCGGATTGAAAATGCTAGCTCCGTTGAGGATTTGAAAGAGCTGATTGCGAGTAAACTTCAGGAGGAGGAAACGTTGCATTTTTTCGGATTAGAAGCGGAAAAACAAAAAATCAAAAAGCAAAAGAGGTTCCTGACAGGAATTTCTATCGGAATCTCTGCTGCAGTCTTTACTTTGGCTCTTTTTCTTCAACAAATGGCAGTCAAGGAAGCTGAAACGGCTTATGCAACAGAACTTGAAAAAGCTGAACAAAAATCGACATTTTATAAACTATTAAGTGAAGACAAATATGATGATGCCCTTTCCTTGTTGAAGAAAACGGGTGGTACAAAAAAAGAGTTTGGGAATCTTCACTTTGAAAATGGTGAATATCAAAAGGCAATAGAGGCAGACGATAACTTGATAAAGCCTAGTGTGGAAGCCTTATATAAAGCGGATAAAAAGGAAGAAATACTAGGATTAGAAGCCGAAAGTGACTATCTGGACATCGAAAAGAAAATAGTAAGCTATGATTACAGTGTTTTGTTATCGATGCAGGCTTTTACAAAGGATGAAGACCAACAACTTCGAATCGGACAAGCCTTTGCTGAACACGGGGATCTAACAGATGCCAACGATCTCAATAAGAGGTTAAAAAACAAAGAATTAACGGTTACGATCAGAAAAAAAGAATTGCAAAACCAAGTGGCTCAATTAGAACAACAAATAAAGCATCTCAAGAAAAAGAAAGGCGTGAAATCAAAAGATATTAAGGAACAGCTCTATCCAAAGAATAAGGAGCTCACAACCTATAAAACGGAACTTGATAAACTTGATAAGAAATCGGGTTTTAATTAAGTGTCCGCAACAGTTGCTGTGAAGGGAACCGTTTTTGTCGTCCGGTACTGGAAGGAAATTACGATAGGCGTCGTATTCTCCTTACTATTAATGGCGGGCTTATTACTCGGAACTCAATCTCAAGAGGAGCCAAAGGGATATATTAACTCGCCATTTGGAACGGCTAATGTTCCACCTCATATTGAACAATGGAAGGGCCTGCTTCAAGAATATACGACGAAGTACGGAATACCGGAATACACAGATTTTTTACTGGCCCTCATGTATCAGGAAATAGGAAACTCACAAACCTTGGATATTATGCAAAGTTCTGAATCTGTCGGGTTACCGCCAAACGCCATTCAAAACCCGGTGATGTCCGTGAATTTAGGGGTTCAACATTTTAAATCGGTGTTAGAGGATGGACAAAAAAACGGGGTGGATTTTCCAGCTATTGTTCAGTCATACAATTTCGGTTCTGGTTACCTGAGCTTTATTTCTGCAAACGGAAAAAAACATTCTATTGAATTAGCCCAACAATTCTCATTGGCCCAAACGGAAAAACAAGGATGGAGTTGTTCGGATTGGCGGGCACCTTACTGCTATGGAGACTATACGTATGTGGAGAAAGTGATGGGAAATCTAATGCCGACGGGAATTGCTGTCGGTGGTGAAGATGTTTCCCCATTGGGGGAACATGCATTTAATGCGATTATCACAGAAGCGAATAAATATGTAGGCTGGCCATATGTATGGGGAGGTTCAGATCCCCATAGAGGATTTGATTGTTCGGGATTTACACAATGGCTATTTGCTAAAGTGGGGATAAAGCTACCACGAACTGCTCAAGAACAATATGATGCGTCGTCGAAAATCCCGCCATCTGAAGCAAGACCAGGTGATTTTATCTATTTTACTGGAACTTATGAGACCAACAAATATATCACACATATCGGGATTTACATAGGAGATGGCAAAATGTTTGATTCTAACGGTTCGGGCATTGGAATCCATGACATACATTCGTCTTACTGGAAATCTCATTTAGCTGGTTTTGGTAGAGTGTCCCATTAGGAGGAAAACACCATGAATAAATTTTTCGCTATGTTGTTAGGACTATCCATCCTAGCGAACATGATTTTAGGACTTATGTATGTTGGTCAAAAGACCATGATGACTCAAGCAGAAGATCAAAATATCGAAACAAAAAAACAGATGGTTCAGTTGAAAAGTAAAGTGAATGCAAAAGACAAGGAACTGAATACCTTTCAACGGAATGCAGCCTATTATGAAATTGAACATAGTGAAGAGGTTAAAAGCTTTGTAGACGACACGTTTAGGGGACTATTTAATTACGATAACAAAAATTATGCTTCACGTTTTGATCAGGTCAAAGATCGGTTAGCGGAGTCCGTTATTTCAAAATTGAAAGCTTCAGGAGAAATGGGAAGTATGGAAATTGAATTCAAAAATGAAGTGAAGTCTTTACATGTTTATCTAAGTGCTGTTGAAAAAGACCAAGCAAAAGCGCTTGTAAAGATGGAAACACAATACTCGGTGGGTGGCAGTGAATTCCCAAGGAAAAATCAACTGTATGAGGTCACGATCGCTTTGAATGGAGAGAAAAGGCTCGTTGATAAATTAGAGTTAATGGGGTCCTTCGAACCTTTTGAAGAGAACTGAGTGCATCGAATGCTTTGTCGGATTTGCAGAGATTGAAAGTAATCAAAAAGGAGTGGATCCTTTTGAAAGTGATGGGAATACGCCTGTTGTTAATGGCCTTTTTATTAGCCATATTTGAACTGATTGTCATCAACATAGCTGGGATTCTTCCGTTTCTTGCGGCACATCAAGCCAACATATCCGGTGCCCCGTTAATGGCCTTTATCATGGAAAACCTCATGAACCCTATTGGAACATCCACCAGCATGATTGAAAAGAAGAATCCACTTTTCTTTATGGGTAGTGCAGCTGTAATCGTATTAGCCGTCTGTATGGTCTTTTTTACGAAGGGCGACAAGGGTAAATATGAATTGGCCGATAAATACAGTGTTCATGGTTCAAGTAGATTTGCTCAAAAGCACGAAATATTTATGCATGGTGAGATGGTTGAGGTTCCAGCCAAACAGCTTATGCAGGATCTTGATGCAAGTATGCTAGATTCGAAAGGGGAGAAATGACGTGGCTTCCGATTATATGAAAAATAATGGGATCATAGCAGGCGTTTTAAACCATTCAGTGATTGTACAGCCAACGGATTCAAACCTTCCAAACCGAAACCACTTTGTAGTCGGGGGCCCTGGTTCATCCAAAACTCAAGGGTATGTTGTGCCCAATGTGTTACATGAAAAAGAATGTTCCTTAGTGGTAACGGATCCCAAAGGCGAGGTCTATGAACTAACTTCCGAAGTCAAACGTAGACAGGGCTATGAAGTCCATGTGGTAAATTTTTCAGAAATGGGATACTCAGATCGATATAATCCCTTCGATTACGTTAGAGAGGAAATACAGGCTTCCACGGTAGCGAATGCCATAATAGCTTCTAAAAATGACCCGAAACGAAAAGATTTTTGGTACAATGCCCAATTTAGTTTGTTAAAAGCACTTATCTTATACGCCGTTCATGAATTACCACCTGAACAACGTAACATGATGGGTTTGTTAGATTTCTTACAGGAATTTGACCCAGAAGAAAGTAAAGACGGAGCAAGTGAGCTAGATGGACAGTTTTTAAGAATGGACAAATCACATCCAGCTAGAAGGGCTTATGAGTTAGGATTTAAAAAATCCCAAGAAAAAACGCGAGCGAATATTATTATTTCTTTACTTACGACGATAGGTGACTTTACTTCAAGTTCGGTCTCTCGATTTACAAGCTTTTCCGACTTCTTTTTAGGCGATGTGGGAAAAAGGAAAATGGCCTTATATGTGATTATTCCCGTTATGGATTCTACATGGGAAGGGTTAATTAATTTGTTTTTTAACCAAATGTTTCAGGAGTTATACAAAGTAGGAGCTCAACATAGAGCAAAGCTGCCTCAACCAGTGATTTTTATTTTGGATGAATTTCCAAACTTAGGAAAGTTCCCCGACTATGAAAAATTCTTGGCAACCTGCCGGGGCTACGGCATTGGCGTACTTACCATCGTTCAAAGCATCACTCAATTGCAAGAGAAGTATGGCCGGGAACAAGCAGAATCCATTTTAGGGAACTGTGGAACAAAAATCTGTTTAGGGAATGTCAATGAAACGACCGCTAAATACTTTTCAGGGTTAATGGGGAAAACCACCGCAAAAATGGAAACTGGTTCAATTTCAAAATCAAAAGGACAATCATCCAGTTCGTCTTCTTCCTCAAGCTTTTCTTATTCAGCACGCAACTTGATGAATGTTGATGAAATTTTAACGATGCATAAAGATGACGCTATCGTAATCATCACTGGAAAACACCCAATAAGGGTTAAAAAAGCCTACCAATATGTCCTGTTTCCAAATGTAACGAGCTCATTACGTGTAAGCCAATTAAGTTATCAGAATAAACCATCACAAGAGGTGTTGGATTGGCTTGAAGGGAAAAGAGAGGGATATAAGGAGTATTTTAGATCAACGGAACGGCAAGAAACATTAGAAAAAGCGGACGTTGAAATGCATGAGAAACAGGTCGTAAAAGCTGAAAAAGAGGCTGAAAGACAAGAGGAACTGGCCATGAGCTTCTTTTCTCAGATGAATGCTACTTCTAGTGCCAATCCATCAAAAAAAGGGGGATCATAAGTTGAAAAAAGTAACGTTGTTTATACCATCATTCATTTTACTTCTATTACTGGCCGCATGTAATGGGGGCGGTGAAGGCTTTGATCCGAAGGTTGAGCAAGAAAAGGCGACATCAGTGATAAACAGTGTGTTAACTTCATTTGAGGATCAAGAGAAGGTGGCTGAAGCAAAAACAAGTGATGAAGCAAATGTAACCGCTTGGAAGAAGTTAAAAGAAAAAAATATTGCTGCTCTCTCAGAAGATTTAGAAGTAGAGGATCAAAAGAGGTTACTTTATCTTTTGACGCTTAATAAAGCTGAAGATCTTAGTAATGGAGAAACAAAATCTAATATTTTATTTACGCATAATACAGAAATTAAAGATGTTTCACTTGACCAAGAAAAGAAGATATTTACTTTTGATATAGAGCGCAGCGGATTTGATCACAAATTGATTACCTTAGATAAACAGGAAGACGTTTGGAAAATCGTAACCGTTCAGGATTCTGAATAAGAGGTGAATCAATTTGTTTGATTTTAAGGAAAAGATCGTAGAAGCCATTCAGGGGATGCTAGAGGATTTTATTGAATGGGCTCTGTTAATGTGTAATGATCTTTTACTGAAGCAAAATGCTGAAGTCGAGTTCCTTTCATCCGTCAATAATCTATTGCTTGCCCTAACCTCAACGATAGCTGTAACGATCATTTTATATAAGATTATAGAGGTTATGTCTAGAAATGCGGCAGGAGATGCCGTTGCGTACGGACCTGTGATTGTAAATTCGTTAAAAAGCGCCCTACTGATTCCAGCGATGCCTTTTGTTCAGAAAATCTTATTAGAAGAAGTTGCTTATAATATGGGGAACTGGATGATTGGAGAAGGTAGTAGGGTTAGTAAGGAAAAAATAGCAGCTATGTTAGAACCCAGAAACTTTGAAACACTTCATTTCCAAGGGGCAGCACTTCTTATATTATTAGCTGTCTTTGCCTTAGCGTTTATTGCATTCTTGTTTTCAGTAGCGATATTCCATGCGGACGTCATGTTCCTATATTTATTAAGCCCTTTGGCATGTGTGTCGGTTATTGCGGATGATAATGAATATTTAGGAGTTTGGTGGCGTGAATTACTAAGTCTGATCGTCACGATCCTTTCCAAAATCTTTTTATTCGTTATAGCTTTAAGTATATTAATCAATGAAAATCTTACATTTCTTAATTTTCTATTACTCATGGGATGCTGTATTCTCTTGATTAAGAGCCCTTCGGTCCTTAGAAACATGTGGTATTCATCTGGGTCGGGCAGAGGCATGATGGGCGCTATGGGTGGGACAACCAAACTAGCTGCTAGAAGATTTTTATTAAAACGTTAATGGAAGGGCAACTCCATAAAACGTATTTAAGGAAACTTCCTTGGACGTGGCAAAGAGTTTAGATTAGTTTTCAAATCTAGTTTTCCACTTAACAAAGGCGAGGATTTAAGTATTGGGGAAACTCAATCTAATCTTGTATTTTTAAATAATACAGAATTCACAATCGGTTCTAAGAAACATGTGGTATTCATCTGGTTCAAGGGGATGAACCATGGGGGCTAAGAGTGGGACAACAAAACTTGCTGCTAGGAGATTCTTATTAAAAAGATAGAGAAAAGGCGACTTAATTGTCGTTTTTATTTTGCACTCAGAATAAAGGTGTTGAATTACATATTCTCTTATTCAACGTGCGATCATTCTAATTCTGGAATACATAAGTTATTTTAACAAAAAAACTGCTCGGTATGAGCGTGTAAAAGAACAATTCTCATAGAACCAGGAGACAAATTTATCTAGTTACTCTAGAGAGGTTTGCTTGTAAATTATTTCAGAAATAACCTCGGTAGAATATATATTTCAATTTAATATGCAAGTATACAAGGTGATTCAAAACAAGTGCTTCAAAGTGATTTGATTATGATTCGAATTGTATACAGGATGAGTTGAAGGAAGTATGGTGATGAATACAGAATAAGTCAATAAGAGGATTTAGGAGGGAATTGCATGACATACTTGGAACAATTTGCACGTAATCGGAGAAGAAGAGAAAAGACCGAGGTATTAACCGCACGCATTCCAGAAAGTTTGTACGGTGATTTCAAAGGTTACTGTGAAGAACTGAATTTATCTATCAGTGAAGCGGTTTGTCTGCTGGTAGAACGTGAAATGGCAGGGAATAAAAGGGTATCTGGAGAACTAACAATCACAGACGAATACAAAATGAATGATGATGTAGTCAATGTGAATACAGAGGTAGTCAAAAAGGTTGTAAAAAGAAATCAATCAAATGCAAATAGATTCGTAACGACACAATGGCAAGTAGACGCACAGCTTCCATGTCCATATTGTGGTCAGTGGCTGGCAGCGACGAACTTCTCCAGACATGCCAAGCGACACTTAACAACCACACAGGATATTTTCACGAATGAGAAATTTAGAGAGAAAATCAAAGAAATGATCCAGGTGAAAAAAGCTGAAAGTGAATCTAAATGAAGATATAATTTTGGATTAACAATAATATATAAGGATGAAGGGAGTTTATTCCTAGAATGAGCAATCAAATAATTAATACACATTTCCAAAGACGGTGTTCTAATGATTGACACAATAGAAGAAACTCGTCAAAAAAAAAGTAATCCTTTACTCATCAGGAGCAAAGGATTTTCAATTATCGGGGGAACACTTTACTAGTTTCACCAACTTTATAGATTTATATACATCTATTTTGGGAGAGAAATTAAGAGGTGAAAAAAGCAAGTATCCTTTTACAATTAGGGATATGATCGTAACTAGACCTGTTTAAAACTTTCCTTCATCACAGACGAATCAAATGATTGTTTTTTTGTGAATAAACTTACTATAAACATAATAACAATATTGGCAGCTAGTGCTATTATTCCAATATTTAAATCTTGAATCATAACTGGAAGTGAAGGAAATAATATTGCCATTGTTGTTTTAGTAAATGTTACGTAAATAACGATCGCTACACCTATAAACATTCCAAAGCCAGAACCATATTTTGTAATCGGATTGTTCTTACTTAAGCTCAAATACAATGATGGAGCCATTTGAGTAATTAAACTGAATGAAGTCAAATATAAAGTAGCCAAAGTATTATTTTCACTCATTGAGAAAAATGCACAAACTAATGATAACAAAACGACAAAGCCTTTTGCATAGACAGCTTTATTTTTATCAGAAATATTTGGCTTTAGAGGTTCTATCACGTTGGTCGTAATCATTGTTGCCGCTGACATTAACATCATCGATCCTGGAACTAGCGTTGCTAACAATCCTGTTGCACCTATAATACCGACAAACCATGGATCAAAAGTTTTCATTGAAAGTTCTAACATGGCAAAGTCTCCATTTTTTAAATCAGGAAGCTCAACAATTGCTGTATATCCAACAAAGTAAACAAATAACACCATAATAGCGTATATCGGAAGCAATACTGCATTTAATCGAAAAGCTTTTGCGTTTTTAGAGGCAAATATTGTAGGTGCATTATGTGGCCACATAAAGTACGCAAATGCACTTATTGCAACAGTTGAGACAAACCATGGAACACTTAATCCTTTCTCTGGCAGGTTTAATGCTTGAGGCTTAACTTCACTAACCGCTTGAAATAATCCCCCAAAACTTCCGTGGTAATGAATTGGTAAATATATTCCCAAAAATAAGATAACAAAGAATATTAAGAAATCTTTAACTACAGAAGTCCATGCCGATCCATGTATTCCTGAAACCATAACGTATACTAACAATGCAAACATTCCCACCCATACGGCTACATTCGAAGAGATAGCTCCGTACGACGTTGCTTCGACTAGTATTCCCATTGATTTAAAGAGTAACGTGATATACGGGATAAGAGCAACTACACCTACCAACGCAACAAATACTCCAAGTCCTGTACTATTATATTTTTTTGAGAAGAATTGGGATTGAGATACTACGTTGTTTTCTTTGGCATATTTCCAAATAGGAGGTAATATCCAATATGACGTTATGGTTCCTAGAGCAGTAAAAGCTAATAAATAAAAAGCTGCTGCACCGTTATTAAATGCTAAACCACTCGTTCCTAGTAATGTAAAAACTGAATAGGTTTCGCCGGCTAATAGTAGGAATACAAATATCCCTCCGAAGCCACGACCACCTATAGCCCATTGTTCCATACTCATATCTTTCCCACGTTTGGCTAAAAGTCCTAATACTATACTAATAATTAAAAATAAGGTGATAATTAACAGCGCTGTATTCATTCTTCTTCATTCTCCTTATTTATAGGATCCAAACGATAAATAACGAACATGATCATTGAACACAGAATTGCCCAAAGTATTATCCAAAACAAGAAAAATGGTATACCTAATACATATGGTTCAACTTTATTTACAAAAGCAGCCCCGCCCAAAATTGCTATAAATGGTAATATGGCTAAATAGTAATATACTTTCATATTACATCCCCCTTCAAATTATGTTGCTGCTGCACCGGCAATAAATTTACCGTATCCAGGGCTTTTAGTTACATTTACCCCATCGAAAACTTCTTCTCCACGTACAATTGTAGAAATAATTTTACAATTTAACTCTTGTCCATCAAATGGCGTTAATTTCGAGTAAGATTTAAATGAATGTTGATCAATAACAGTTTTTTGATTTGGATCAATTACAGTGAAGTCAGCATCATATCCAATACTGATTTGGCCTTTTCCAGGTATAGAGAATACTTCTGCTGGATGAGTAGACATTAAATTTGCAAAGTCATTGGGGGATAAGTCACCATTTGAAACTGTACTATTAAACATTAAAGGTGTCATAATCTCAACACCAGGCAACCCCGACGAAGCAAGGAAAATATTATCGTTTCCTTTAGTTTTTTGTTCTGCTCCCCATGGAGCATGATCAGAGGAAATTAAATCTATGTTTCCTTCTTTGATATGTTTCCACAAACCTCGAACTTCTTCTTTTTCTCTTAAAGGAGGATTATTTTTAGCAATAGGCCCATATTTATCTAAATCATCTACATCCATTAATAGATATGGATAACATGTTTCACAAGACACTTTTACTCCTTGAGCTTTGAATACATTAATCATATCTATTGTTCTCGGATGACTAACATGAACAATATGAAGTTTTACATTAGTCCAATACGCAAATTCCAATAACTTCAATACTGCACTTGTTTCCGTAACAGGGGGACGAGTCTCGTTATGTGCTTTGGGGTAAACCTTTCCATCTTTCTGATATTGATCAATCATATCTACGATTATTTCATCGTTTTCCGAATGAAAAGCTGCTCGAAGACCTGTCTCCTCAATTAGTTTCATTGCCCTTAATATTTCAGGATCCGAAATTCTAGGAAAACGATACTCATCAGTTTCAAAGGTAGACATCTTAAATGCAACAGCACCTGCTTCTGCTAAAGGAATAATCTGATCTGTTCCACCCGTTTTTGAAATCGTTCCCCATAAACAAATATCTACAACTGCTTCTTCTTCTAACTGTTCAACTTTCTTTTTGAATTGATCAACATTATTAATTGGATTAGGTAGGTCATACGGCATATCTAAAAATGTTGTAATACCACCTGCTGCTGCTGATGTACTAGTGGTAACAAAACCTTCATCGGGATTACTAAAGCAGTGAACATGTACATCAATCGTTCCAGGAAATACATACGAATCACCAAAGTCCTTAATATTTTCAGAATCTAGATTTCCTGACTCTTCATGAATACTAACTATTTTGCCTTCTGTAATTCCCACTTCACCTTTGATTACTTTATCTTTCAACACTATTTTCCCTTTAATAATGCTATCTACTTTATTCATAATTAAAAACTCCTTTTATAATTGATTCTCTATTTTTTCAACTGCTTTTTTCATTGCACTTACAATTTCATTCTTCTCTTTTTTCTCCATTCTTTCTTTAGGGCCTGCAATACTTAAAGAAGCAACTGGTTTATTATCACTGTCAAATATCGGCATGCCATAAGATATAACTCCCTCGTCAATTTCACTATCTGAAAATGAATAACCCTTCTGACGGATGTCCTCTAAATGATTTAACATTTCGTCCAAATCTAGAATAGTTTTTTTAGTATGTTTTTTTACAATTCCTCTTTTGAAAATATCCTCAACAATCTGATCACCCATATATGCCAATAGAGCTTTAGAGGAAGCACCACCGTAAATAGGAACAATATTTCCTTGTTCAGAAGAGACTTTTATTGGATGCCCTGATGGAACGGCTGCTAAACAAACAGCTTGTAAATTCGAATGTACCAATAAAATGGATGTTTCTCCTGTGGACCTTGTCAATTCTCTCATTGCTTCTTGTGATATTACAGGTAGATCAATATCCATTTTCACAATTTTAGCTAACTTTAAGAAAACATATCCCAAACTATACAATCCCGGAGAATGTTCAATAATATACCCTTTTTCTTTTAGAATCCTCATATGTCTATATACTGAACTTTGCGGTTGTTGTAATTTAGCTGCTAGTTCAGGAACAGAAAGTGTTCTTGTTTCAAAATCAAACTGTTCCAAAATTTCTAAAGTTTTTTCTGCACTCACTATAATCCCTCCTTTCACAAAATAATGAGACAATTTTAATGAATCATTATCAATATTAGATAATGCGTTATCTAATATTGATAAATATATATTATCTAAACGGATCTTGCAAGCGCTTTATTAATTTCATTTCATAACAAAAGTGAACGTGTAGTGTACATATTGAATCTTCTTTTTCACTCACTACCGGTACAATTAGGGAAATCCATAATGAACCAAATGAATTTGGTGATAAGTTGATAAATTCTATTAACGACGGTCAGAATACACCTCCAACGAAATTGGAAGTTTCAAGAGTAGATGATAGGTTACATTTTGATGTTTTAGATACAGACAAGAGTGACCTTATGAATCACACTGATTCGTGGAATTTTATTTGCAATTATTATTTAACTTTTCATTTGTTTATCTGTTAGGTGACCTGGAAAATGTATGGGAGTACTTCAAAAATGATTGTTTTAAGCTCTGATTTTAATATGCTAATAAATTACCTTTTTTTTGAACTTTCTGAACAAAAACTCCAATATTTCCGTACTTTAAGTACATCAACCATGAGGTAACCGTTAATTTCAGCAGTTCAATAAGAATGTGATAGAAATGGGGAATGAATGTTAATACAACGAAAGCAAAGAAATCTACGCTCAATTGATTAATAACTATAACGATATTTATCTTGATCGGTCAGGGGTGGAAAACGCTTGGCGAGTCGGATTGCCATTTTATCAGAAATTGGTTGTACCGAATCCGGGGGGGGCTAACCGTATCGGTTTTTCAAAAGAAGAGAAACAAGCAAAACTACTTGAGATGAAATGGATGGCGGAAGCGGGGATGGAGATAAAGGAGGATGGGGCCGGTAATATGTTTGGAAGATTCCAAGGCAGAGATAAAAATCTCCCTATTCTTTTATCATATTGCATATAGGCCTTACCCAATGGAGGGCATTTTGACGGTACGTTGGGTGTATTGGCTGCGATTGAAGTGGTTGAAGCGCGGAAAGAAACAAGTTATCTACCGGAACGTTCCTAACGAGGTGGTTATTTTCACTGACGTAGAAGGAGCGAGATTTAAACGGTTTTACCGGAAGCCGTGCAATAGTTGGAATCGTGGATATGGAGAAACAAAAGGCGTTAACTGATTATAAAGGTAGCAGTTTTGAGCAAGTACTTAATCAGGTCGGTCTTTCCAATGAACAATTTGCTTCTGCTAAACGAGAATTAGGGGAGGTGGAGGCGTTTATTGAAGTTCATTTTGAGATTTCAACTTGAAAGATGATGTATACCTGATGGCATTGTTAACGGTATTGCTGGTCCAAACTGGCTGGAAATCACCTATCTGGGAACCGCTAGACATGCAGGAAGCACTCCGATGTATCATAGAAAAGATGCTCTTGCAGCATCAGGAGAACTTGTTTACGCCATTCAATCTCTTCCAGGGATGGTGAGTTAAACTGCTGTCGCCATCGTTGTATCGTATTAGTAATAAATACGGCAAAAACATCTCCAAAAAACACAGGCTAGAATTGAAGTGCAACGAAATCATCAGAAACGAACTCTTGCCAATTAGTGAAAAATTGATGCTAAAATTAAAGAAATCTGTCCAGGCCAAACAGCATTAAACCTATTCTTTTGCCAAGCGGTGCGGGTCACGACTCCATGATTCTTGGGCGTTTTATTCCGACTTTTCGCGATAGATGTGTTGTTTTTTGAACTGCCTGTCACCTCCTAATGAATTAAATTAAGTCATTACCTACTTCCTTTCAGAACGCGAAAAAACATTCTGCAACACTTTTCATGTTTAATTACGATTACAGGCCATTTTGTGCATTTTAAATTTTTATTTTATTTCAGTAAATTGACAATGTAATCTACATTAGGTAATATTCTTACTATTCATAATATAGAAATGAAGGTTTCTATATTAGAAACAATAAATAAAAATTGGTGGGATATAATGATTACTTTAATTACAATTGGTCAGACTCCTAGACATGACTTGATGAAAGCGTTTAATTTAGGAGGTGTTATGGATGTTCAACTAATTGGTGCACTTGATAAAGTTTCTCTAGATGAAATTAATATGTTAGAAAAACTGTCTGGTGAAGAAAAATTATACGTCGTACTGAAAAATGGAATGGCGAATATTAATCACGAAATTATTGAACAAAAAGTTGGAAAATTAATAAAAGAATATGCGGATTCTTCTGAGGCCATTGCGCTGCTATGTATGAGCGAATTTAAATGTACATCTAATCAAACTGAAATAATTTATCCAATTAATGAAATGAAGGAAAAGGTACGAGATATAAAGCATAATGATACAACAATAATATTTGTCCCTATTAAGGAACAGTTGGAATCAGCAAAAATTAAATGGGACAGTGTGGAGGGAAAAAAACATTTTGTAGCTGTTCATCCTAAATCTGAAAGTGTACTGGATGAAATAAACAGGGAGATTAATTTGTATAATTCAAACCATGTAATTTTGGATTGCTATGGGTATGAATATGAATTGGTAGATGAAATTGAAAAAGAACATCATTGTACTTGCTATAACGCTCAAGATTTAGTTGTTAAAAAAGTTAAGGATATTACAAATGAGTAGTCCGGATATACTATCAACTTTAGATAAAGGATTACAAGTAATAACGTATCTATCGATAATAAACAGACCAATATCCATTGGAGAATTATCGAAGGAAATGAATATAAATAAATCAACCATGTTCAGAATATTAAAAACCTTACAAAAAAGAGGCTTTGTTTTCCAACAAGACAATGGTGATTATAGCTTACGAGTTGAGGAATTTAATATAATTGTTGATCGTTTTGATCAAAACGAAGCTTTGCAGCGTATATTAAGGTCCGAACTAGAAAAATTATCTAAACAATGTGCAGAGACCGTGACACTATCTGTTCTAGTAGATGAAAAAGTGGAATGTATTGATAAAATAGATAGTCATGAATCCGTACATGTCACCCATATCATTGGAAGATATTCCCCTTTACACGCTGCAGCATCTGGGAAAGTAGTTTTGGCTTTTATTCCTCAACCAAAGATAGATACTATCATAAATGGAAAGGAATTAGAAAAGTTTACAGATTCCACAATAGTATCAGTGAGAATACTTGAAAAAGAATTAATAGAAATAAAGAAGAATGGTTTTGCAGTTAGTCACGGGGAATTAGATTTAGGCATCAGTGCAGTTGCAGCACCTATATTCTCAAAAACCGGAAAAATCATAGGATCTGTAAGCATATTAGGAATAAGTCAAAAATTCACGGAAGAAATAATAAATGACTTTGCAAAAAAAGTTTTAGAGGCATCAAGTAAGATGTCTTTATTATTGAAATAATTAATGAGGTGAAGAAATGGAATTAATAAACAAAGAAAGATTATGGGGAACAATTCATGAATTAGCGGCAATAACTATTGAGCAGCAACCTTGGACAAGAAGGTCCTTTACTGCAAAGTATAATGAAGGTCGAGAATGGTTGATAAATCAAATGAGAGATATAGGTTTAGAAGTAGAAGTGGATGAAGCATCTAATGTAATTGGGCGATTAATTGGAACAGAACCTAATCTGCCTCCTATTGTTATTGGTTCTCATACGGATACCGTTCCAAATGGCGGAAGATTTGATGGAATCGCTGGTGTTCTAGTAGGTTTAGAGATTGTAAGATCATTAAAGGAACAAAATATTCCAATTAAACATACGGTTGAAATTGTCGATTTTACCGCTGAAGAACCATCTGAATACGGGCTATCCACAGTTGGGAGTCGTGCGTGGTCTGGTAATTTAACAGAGGAAATGCTGTCTTACACCAATTCTGAAGGGCAATCATTAGCAGACGCTATATCATATGCGGGGGGAAACCCGAAAGAAATACACAAGTGTAAAAAAGAGAAAGATTCAATCGCTTTATACCTAGAATTGCACATTGAACAAGGACCTGTGTTATTAAAAAAGAATGCCAATTTAGGAGTTGTGACAGGGATTGTAGGAATTCAGCGCTATAAGGTTTCTGTAGATGGAATACCAAATCATTCTGGAACAACACCAATGGATATGAGAAATGATGCGCTAACAGCAGCATCTGAAATGACACTTTCTTTGGAAAAAGAGGCCAATGAGAAATTTGAGCAGCCTGTTGTTGGAACTGTTGGCGTATTTAATAATTTCCCTAACGCTTCCAATGTGGTCCCTGGTAAAGTAGAATTTGCAGTTGAAATTCGTAGTATTTCTGAAGACGTTATTGACAAAGTAGCCAATGAATTTTTATTAAAGGTTAATTCAATAGCAGATAAGAGAAATGTTAAAGTGAGGACTGAAAATATTTCTCGTTCTAAATCAATAGTAGTAAGGGATGAAATTAAAAATTTATTAAATAAATCATGTAGATCTATAACTGATAAAGTGATTGAATTACCAAGTGGAGCAGGTCACGATGCAAATCAAATGTCATTGTTAGCACCAGTAGGGATGATATTCATACCATGTAAAGATGGTAGAAGTCACTGTCCAGAAGAATGGGCAGAGAAAGAAGATTTATATTTAGGAGCAAAGGCAATGTTAAATGCTGTTCTGGAATTTTCAAAATAGGTTTTTAAAAACCATTTTTCATTATTAAATGATTAATGGTTTTTTTGTTGTTTAGGTAAATGCATTTATTGTGAGAGGCAAGAAAAATTCATGTTAGTAACCGGTCAGTTACCCTCCCCGCCGGTAGGGCACTTGAATATTTTCGACAGTCAAACCAACGTTTATTACTTTAAAAGATGCATTTTTAACATAGGAGAGTACTTAATTTAATCCTGTTAGAAAAGTATCTATACTAAGAAAAACGGGGGTTTGCATAGAATACATCTAATATCAAGGAGGAGTTGTATACATTTCCAAATTCATATAGAAGAAAGTAATATGATAGCCGTTAGATTTACCTACTAAGAGACTAAGATAAATTAAAAGCCCTCAAGCCTCCAGCATTATCGTCTAGTTAAGAACTGTTAGTTCAGTTCGCTAAATTATTTTGAGAATCTTACTGATCGTTTTAACTTCAAGGTAAAGGCAGATAGCCTTATATCGTTCATACATTTTGTCAGATGAAAAAATTATTAGTTCAATTTATTAGCAAGATTTTCTATGAAATTCCCTATCAAAGTTTGCCCTAATAAGCAAATAGGTGAACAACTTGTTACGTTTATATGGGGTTCCGTTTGTTATTATGAAGTTTTTGCTCCCAGCATCAGGTATTCGGTGGATAGTGTTTCGCCGCTGTAGAGGGGGTACTTGAGCCAGAAAAGCAACTTCCCCGCATCGTAATACAGCCACAAAAATCGAAGGCAAACAAGAAGATGCAGCTTCAAGAGAACCAGTCAAACACCTAACGCACTGGGAAGTCCAAAAGAAGATGGATGCTAGAAAAGCTAAAGTATTGCCTTCCATATCCGTTAAACGTTCGGAGGGCAGGAAACCCAAAGCGGAATATTTTAGAATTAATCAGCAAATATTTAAACAGGAACATATAAATAATCAATCACTGCGTCGTTGTTAGTGGGATAAAAATGGAAGTGCAAAAAGTTCTATGAAAACTAATTGAGCGTGTAGGGTCTTTTCTATTTGTTGGGTGGGAAGGCCATGCAATCGTCCTTGACAAACACGCTGGTAATGGAGGTGTAATTATGGAAACAACAAGTTATAAAGGCACAAATAAAATGATTACAGGAATTGTATTTGGGGTCATCACATTTTGGCTCTTTGCCCAGTCTATGGTCAATGTTGTTCCTGCCGTTCAGAAAGATTTAGGCATTTCACTTGGCACATTAAACATAGCAATTAGTTTATCTGCCTTGTTCTCAGGTATGTTTATCGTTGCAGCTGGTGGCCTTGTAGATAAGATTGGACGTAAAAAAATTACGTATTTAGGGTTAATTTTAAGCATTATCGGTTCCCTGCTTATTGTTTTGACTCAAGGCGCAGCATTATTAATTATCGGACGTATCCTCATAGGGATTTCAGCAGCATGTATTATGCCTGCAACAATTGCTTTAGTGAAAGCTTATTATGAGGGGGCTGATCGCCAACGTGCCCTCAGTTACTGGTCCATTGGTTCTTGGGGTGGCTCAGGTGTTTGTTCACTTGCTGGTGGTGCCATAGCAACATATATGGGCTGGAGATGGATTTTCATCTTTTCGATTATTTTCGCTCTTCTTGCGATGTGGCTTATTAAAGACACTCCAGAAAGTAAAGCAGAATCAACTGGTGCTTTTAAATTTGACTATACTGGATTAGTTATTTTTATCATTACGATGCTTGCATTAAACCTTTTCATTACTCGCGGAGAAGATTGGGGTTGGACAAGTACAATTACATTAATCTGTGCGGTTATCCACAATCATCGGGATTATCGTATTCGTCAAAGTGGAAAGAAATAATGACATAGCTCTAATTGACTTCTCTTTATTTAAAAATAAACCATACGCAGGAGCCACATATTCAAATTTCTTGTTAAACGCTGTAGCTGGAACACTTGTGGTTGCTAATACGTATGTTCAAGTTGGTCGCGGATTTACGGCGTTCCAGTCTGGATTGTTATCAATCGGGTATTTAATAGCAGTACTTGCAATGATTCGTGTTGGGGAGAAAATTTTACAAAAATCCGGGGCAAAATCTCCAATGATTTGGGGAGCTATAATAACAACAGTTGGTTGTGCACTAATGGGCTTAACATTCTTACCTGGTTTTTCCTATACTGTTGCCGTGTTCATTGGATTTGCTTTATTCGGTCTTGGACTTGGAATATACGCAACCCCCTTCTACAGATACTTCTGTATCTAATTCACCTCCTGATAAAGTTGGAGCAGCAGCAGGAGTTTACAAAATGGCAAGCTCACTTGGTGGAGCGTTCGGAGTTGCGATTTCTGCTACTGTTTATGGTGCCATTGCAGCAGTTAGTAGTGTCGAAGTTGCTGCAACAGCGGGTATTATCGCAAACGTAATCTTTGGTATACTTTCAATCATTTCTATAATAGCATTAGTGCCAAAAGATACTGGAAAAACAACAAACGAAAAAGCAGCAAAAATAGATTACAAGGACAATACTGAGCCAGAACCAAGTCATTAAATAAAAAAATGGGTATAGTGATGAATTGAATAGGTCTCAAGCCTTTTCATTAATCAAATTAAGGAGGAATGACAAAGTGCTATTGAACGAATTAATGAAGAAAATCGATGAAAAAAAAGAGTGTATTATTGAGATTCGCCGCTTTCTTCATGAACATCCAGAACTTTCATTCCAAGAAGAAGAAACTGCTAAATACATCGCAGAATTCTACAAGAATGTACCAGTCGATTCTGTAGAAACAAATTTCGGTGGTCAGCGTGGAATTGTTGTAACAATAAAAGGGTCAAAACCAGGAAAAACCATCGCGATCCGTGCTGACTTTGATGCATTACCAATCAAGGAAGAAACAGGTCTTCCCTTCGCATCAAAAAATGAAGGTGTTATGCATGCTTGCGGTCATGACGGACATACAGCCTATATGTTGATATTAGCTGAGTCATTAGCTGAAGTGAAGAATCAATTAAAAGGTACAATTAGAGTCATCCATCAGCCTGCTGAGGAAGCTCCTCCTGGTGGCGCACTCGGTATGATAAAAGCAGGTGTCCTTGAAGGTGTTGATACAGTCATTGGAATTCATGTAATGAGCAACATGGAAACAGGAAATATTTATTATAGAAGTGGAAACACGCAAACAGGAAGATCTTATTTTAAATTAGTTATTCAAGGTAAAGGTGGACATGGTTCCTCTCCACATCTAGCAAATGATGCCATTGTTGCAGCAAGTTCATTCGTCATGAATGTACAAACAATCGTTAGCCGCCGTATCAACCCATTTGATACAGCTTCGATTACCATTGGTAATTTTGATGGAAAAGGTACATTCAATGTAATCAAAGATGCAGTTACAATTGAAGGGGATGTTCGAACAATGTCTCCTGAGACTCGAGAAATCATACAAACACAAGTGCGTACCTTTGCGGAAGGATTAGAAAAATCATATGGAGTAAAATCTATTCTTGAATATAACAATGACTATCCTGTTCTATATAATGATCCTGAAGTAACTGAACATGTACGTCAAGCTCTAGAACATGCATCCATACCAGAAGTTGAAGCTGTTTTGGAAACACCCCCACAGCCACCTTCAGAAGATTTTGCCTACTACCTTGAAAAAGTACCAGGATGTTTCTTCTATGTTGGTGCTATTCCTGAATCAGGTGAAGCATACCCACATCATCATCCTAAATTTGATATCAATGAAAAAAGCCTTATCATTAGTGCTAAAGCGATGGCTGCTGTTGTAGCTTCTTACAGTGATGGAATTTCAGCAAAAGAAAGTAGAAATTAGAAACATTAGAACAGATTTCAGTTATTCCAGAATAGGGCGCGTTTATTTAGGAACGCGTCTTTTTTATTTATAGGACCAGCATTCCTGAAATGAATAAAAATGAGTTTTGGGTATCAAAAAGGCCTCTGGGTATGATTAAAAGGTTCTGGTGCAAATATGACCTGTTAGAAACATAGAATCATAAAAAATCCTTTTCATCTATGAATTATGTGGCTACTCCAAATAATTTATGTATAAGTTCAATCTCGCTTTGGACAGACTTCACCCCTTCTTGAAGTTGTTCTTTTTTCAGCATTTGCATCACCTCCACCTCACAGATGATTTGTTCGGCTTAAAGTTATTTTATTTTAGATGTTGCAAAACCTGTTTGCATGCTTTCCCCACATATACATCTTCCTTCAAACATTGTGGCTCTTGTTCACCTGCTCTTCATTCCTGGATGGATTCATTGTGGAAAGCATTCAGATAATGGACTCCTTTGCTATCCATTAAAGTTACACAAAAATTATCGTCGTTTAGCATTCCCGCAACCCCATTTCGTCGATAGTTTTTATACGTACTACCCTAAGTTTCCAAGGAATATTGAGAAACTGGGGCATCCATAACAGCTAGATTAAGGTTTTACATTCATTTTTCCCCTTTCTTCATTGAACATATAAGAATCTTTTTCTCTGTCTGATATTTATTTTTGGTGAGTTATATAAGGTAAAAGAGAGAGTCTTTTACCTTATATATTCTTCAGGATGCTACTAGCGTTATTTTTATATCGTGTCCCAGCCTGAACATTCAAGGTCAGCAAGTTGTCGAGAGAGCAACAACTAATACACTTGATAAGATGGGGGATGCTGGGGAATCAGGATTCAAGGGAGCCAAAAGAATGGTCGCCAAAGCTTACAGAAGCCACCAAAATAAAAAGCGTCATGAAGAATATCAGTCAAGAAAAGAAGGCACGGGCCGAAAGACCTTTACCCATCCACCCGTAGCAAACAGTGGAAGGTCAGAACACCGAAAAGCGGTTGGTGAGAATACACCTCAAAAACCAGGTGTAGGGGGAAATCAAAGGCAACAAGCAATCGGAAAAGGGTCAATCCATACAACAACGGGTGTGGAACGGTACCACCATTGATGCCTTGCGTATATGCATATTCACCTGGACAATACCATACTATGTAGGTAAATGGAAAGCATGTCCCCATTTGTGGGCCGAGTGAAAGAAGAAGACATGTTTGAATTTGGAAGTGGTTTCGAGATCTTTATTGAGAATTCTGCTGTTTTAGAAGTAAAGTTAGTTAATGTACATTCTAAGGAAGTTATTCCTACGCAGGTTAAATCGTTGACTAAAACCGGTGAATTTTCAGTTAAAGAAATGTCTAATACTATGCTTTGATATTTATCAAGATTATGTAAGTTGTGTTAGATAACTTAAATTTTGAAGCAATTGATTGTTCAGGTACGATGATTAATTTTGGTCACAAAATGAAGTTTAAACGCAAGGTTTCCAACCATTTGAAAAAGTAATAGTTTGATATAGCCTTTTTAGGGGCTAATTTTTTTGAAAAAACATTTGCGGAAATTTGGTTTTAGATGGAGAATAAAGGTTGAATTTATAGTTCTAAGGGGGTAGGGGTGAATGAAGAAATTATTAAGTGTAGTATTGTCATTTGGTTTAGTTTTAGGAATATCAGTTGGTACAGGAAATGGTGATGAGGTAGAAGCTGCATCCAAAACGTATAAAAATTGCACAGAGTTTAACAAGAAGTATTCCAAAGGTGTTGCAAAGTCTTCTAAAACTAAAAACAAGGTAGTTAGTAAGAAAACGAAAAAAGTAACTTATAAACCACTGTCTAAAGGCACTAAAATTTCATCTACAATCTATAAGGAAGCAATGAAAAATAATGATGATTTAGATCGTGATAATGATGGAATTGCATGTGAAAAGTAATAAAATAAGCCTGCTGCAAAGTGGGCTTAGGAAAGAAGAAGTTTCGTTCTGCCCAAGCGTCCGACTTTATTTCATTAAAGTTGGACGCTTTTTCGCTTTAATTGGAAGGAAGAATCAACCCCGAAGTGGCAGGCTAAAAAATAAGTGAATTCATTATAATCAAAGCAAGGAAGTACATTCATCTAATTAAAGCAATTGTTTATTTTTATAGCTGCATTTTCACAATTATTACTTGTTCACGTTATATACGTTACGAGCTCACTGGTCGCTTAAAATGATAAAATCATCATTTGCCACAATTCAATTAGTTGAATAAACATATATTTTCATGTTTCTATACTTTATAAAAAGCTCCAGGGGCTCAATCGTAATTCTTTTTAAATACCTTGTGAAAATAAGGATTGGTACCAAGCCGCAGCTTTCGGTTCAAGAGAGAGGGATGGTAAACAAATCATCTTTGCGTAAAATCTCTGTTTTACACATAAGTGGACAGGAATTAATGTTTAGTATCTAAAGTTTCTTTGAGCGTTTCCTTTTTGTTCATAAGTAATATCGGTTGACTTTATTTAAAGGGGTTCGAAAGAGCAGGAAAAGTTTTAGCAGGTACGGCGCTTGAAGTGATGAAAAATCCAGAACTTCTTGAGAAATGTAAACGTGAGCTAAAAGAATAACTTGGCGAAGAAGCCTACATTTGTCCAATACCAAAAGATGTAGATCCGTCTCTACTAAGATAAAGAATTTGCAATGTAACAAACACCCTGTGATATAGTTGCATTCCACGGATTCTGGGGTGTTTTTGGCATCCTTATCTATCACTACCATAGAGAAAGATAAAAAGAAGAAGGATTGTTAGGTAAATAAACGCATGATATGGTGATTCGATTTGCATCGCCATTTGTGATTTCATAAGAAGATTTTGATTGAGAGGGTATTAAAAGATAAAGAAACGACAACAAGAGGTATGATTGGAAATTTTTATTCTACAATGGGGTGGTATAATGTCTGCTAAGAGGACAATGTATTCAAGTTAAAAAGAGCCTATTCGAATGCTGACGGTTCGTATCCCTGTCAAAATGGATGACGGTTCTGTTAAAATCTTTACGGGCTATCGTCCCCAACATAATGATGCAGTAGGCCCTACAAAAGGGGGCGTGCTTTTCCATCCGGAAGTGAGCGAAGAAGAGGTAAATCATTCTCCATTTGAATGAGAAAAGAGCTAGATGTGCCTATCTATCCTATTTCGACTGCTTTGCCAGAGGTGATTGAGAAAATCAGGGAGCTTATAATGCTAATCGCTTAAGCCGCCTTCTCGGTTCCGGCTGTTTCAGTGACTACTATCTGCCAATAGGAAAGGTACTACTCGGCAAAGGATTTACAGAACCAACTTTAATCAAAATAGCTTACTCTTTCCAAGAAGGAACTCGCCATCGGAAAGATCCGATACTGAAATCTTCATACAAAGGAGAGCTAATTAATTAAAGTTTATGATTGGCTCTCCATTTGTACACTTAAATAAAAATAACTGAGGGTCAGGAGCTCCCTGTGAATCAAAATAAATTTAACATGGTTTGTATGAGGGAAAACAAGGACTTACGAGGTTTACGTTCTTTAATTCCACATGTAGCAAAATTAGGTTAGAGCCTATTCGATGTTTTCCTGATCTTTTGAATATCCTAATGGAATTTTGTAGAATTTTTATTGACAAATGTATTTTAAAAAGTGTACCCTAAATACAAATAAATAAATTTCCGAACAGTGTTTGTATATGTGAACAAGGGAGGTGTAAGTTATGAGCAATGTAAAATTAAATAAATCAGCATCACGAGTTATGGATATATTGGTTTTGTTGTCCAGAGAGGATCAACCATTAACTGTATCAGAAATTAGTCGTGAATTAAATGTCCCTAAGAGCAGTACTTTTGAAATTTTAACTACGATGGTTGAAAAAGGTTTTCTTCAAGTCGATGATCACTTAAAGATCTATAAATTAGGTTTGAAATTATTCGAAGTGGGTGCGGCCTATCTGTATAATACAGATTTGCATAAAGAGGCTAGACCCTACCTGGAAACATTGATGACCAAAACGGGTGAAACGGCATTTTTAGCCATTGAGTCTGATGGTGAAGTTGTTTATTTAGACAAAGTGGAAGCTCCTTCCTCTATTAGAACTACTGCAACGTTAGGGAATCGTAATCCCATGTATAGAACCGGCTTAGGTAAGGCTATCTTAGCGGGATATTCTAATGACAAAGTAAGAGAATTAATGGGCAATACGGAATTTATCCAAAGAACATCAAATAGTATTACAAGTTATAATAGTCTTATTGAAAACTTGAATCAAATTCGCCAAAGAGGCTATTCCATTGATGATAGAGAAAACGAAGAAGATGTTTTTTGTATAGCTGCACCTGTTTATGATGAATCCAACCGTCCAGTTGCCGCAATCAGTGTTGCCGGGTTGGCGACAAGGATGAAGGATGATGAAAAGGATAAATATTCCGAATTTTTAGTTGAGGCAGCTTTAGGGATTTCAAAGCGACTTGGATATAGAAACGATCGACTTTTCATTAATAATTAATAGAGAAGTCGAGATTTTTTTAAACATAATACCGAACAATGTTCGCATATGTGAACGAATTATATTGTATTAACATATCGAGGAAGGCAAAGTCAATATGTTTTCGCATCAAATACATAGAATGTGCAATCGTTAAATGAAAGCGTTATCCGGTACCTCAATGCCTATTATCACTAGCTTAATCTGAAGTTGACGAAATATATGAAATAAAGGAGACGTAACTATGTCATCATCAACTCTTATTCTACTATTTGTCCTAGCAATTGTTGTTCTACTCTATTTAGTAATGGTAAAAAAGATGCAGCCTTTCCTCGTGCTATTGATTGTTAGTGTACTTCTTGGATTATTTGCAGGTGTTGACCCAATTAAAGTGGTCGAATCTGTACAAAAAGGAATGGGTGAAACCCTGGCTCAAATCTCAATAATTATCGGTCTTGGTGCGATGTTCGGTGAAATATTGAATGTATCTGGGGGAGCGGAACGAATCGCTTCAACGTTAATTGATAAGTTTGGAGAAAAAAGACTGAATTGGGCGTTCGTTTTATCAGGTTTTCTCGTGGGGATTCCAGTCTTTTTCACGGTAGGATTTGTAGTACTTATTCCTTTATTGTATTCGGTTGTTAGACGAACCAATAAACCAATATTGTATTTTGGACTCCCACTTTTATCCGGCTTAGCAGTGACTCAAAGCTTTTTCCCTCCACATCCGGGACCAGTGTCGACGATTGCCATATTAGGAGCTGATACAGGTTGGGTAATACTATTCGGATTTCTAACTGGGTTGCCTGCTGCTATTGTTGCTGGGGTGTTTTATGGTAGGTTTATTTCAAAAAAAATCCCAGTTTTACTTCCTGAAAATGTTGAAATACCTAAATTTGATAACAATAAAGAATTGCCAGGATTTTGGTTGATAATCATTCTTGTTTTGCTTCCTCTTGTTTTAATGTTGTCAGGTACCTTTGCCGATCTATTCTTTGCTGAGGATAGCGGTGGATACGTCGCATTACAATTTCTTGGAAGCCCAATTATTGTCTTGACGATTGCAGTATTATTGACACTATATGTACTTGGAAAGAAAAGAGGATTTTCAAATACTGATCTCCAATCGATTACTACAAAAGCATTTGAACCAATCGGAGGAATATTATTAATTATCGGTGCTGGTGGTATTTTTAAACAGATACTCATTGATACAGGTACAAGTAAGATTATAGGAGATGTAATGTCGGATTTTGGTGGAGGTTCGCTTATCATCACTGCTTTTCTAATTTCTGCTGCTATTAGAGTTGCTTTAGGTTCTGCAACAGTTACCATGGTCACAACGTCAAGTTTAATGTTGCCAGCCATTCAACAAATAGACTTATCTCAACCTATGTTAGCATTAATCGTGGTTACAATTGCCTCTGGTGCAACAGTATTATCTCACTTCAACGATGGAGCATTCTGGATGGTGGGTAAATACTTTGGATTGACAGAAAAGCAAACATTAATGTCATGGACTGTAACAGAAACTATAATTGGTTGTGTTGGATTTGTTTTATGTTTTATTATTAGCTTTTTTGTCTGAAAATTCCGGGTATTATAGGGGGACTTACAGTGGATACACCAACAATAATTATTGATCGGTCTAAACTTATGAATAATATTAAGAAAATGGCTGATGTATCGAGTAGTAATAAAGTTAGCTTACGGCCTCATATCAAAACACATAAAATTCCTTACATAGCAAAAGAGCAACTCAATGCCGGAGCGGTAGGAATTACGGTGGCAAAAGTATCAGAGGCTGAGGTAATGGCTGATTATGGAATTAATGATATATTTATCGCCTATCCTTTAGTAACTGAAAAAAAGATTATAAAAGCTATTGAATTAAGTAAGCGTATTCGACTTATTGTAGCGATAGATAGTTTACAAGGAGCGATCTTGTTATCGAAGTTTGCCTCTCAGTCAAATATTAAATTAGAAGTTCGATTAGAGGTTGATACGGGTTTACGTAGAACTGGTGTTATATATAATGAGGCACTGGAACTTGCAAAAAAAATTATAGTCCTTCCCAATCTTCAATTAACAGGGATTTATACGTTTAGAGGACCGGTGTTAAATGGAAAAACGACCCTTCGGCTTAAAGAAGCTGGCATAGAGGAAGGCCAAGTAATGGTGAACTTAGCAAAACAAATGAGACATGAAGGCATCGATATTCGTGACGTAAGTGTAGGATCTACTCCTACATCTGAATTTGCGGCAGAGGTCACCGGTGTCACAGAAATTAGACCGGGGACCTACATCTTTTATGATGCAATGCAGGAAAAGTACGGATGCTGTGCCGAGGAAGAATGTGCAGCAACTGTTCATGTAACGGTTGTAAGCAGGCCGTCTCACGATTTAGCGATTATTGATGGGGGAAGTAAAACATTTGCAACAGATGTGCAGCCTAATCAGCCTCCTTTACTCTTAAAAGGATTTGGCAAAGTTGTTGGACATCCTAATGTCACTCTTGAAAGGGTGACAGAAGAACACGGAATGCTTCACATCGAAGGAGATGCGAATTTACGCGTAGGTGATGTGCTTCAGGTTATCCCTAATCATATTTGTAGTACTGTCAATCTCCATAATGAAGTGTCAATTATAGATCAATTTGGTGATTGTGAAAGATACGCTGTTTTGGCACGTGGCAAATTACAATAAAGGGAGAGAGATAAATGCTTGATCTTGTGATTAAAAATGGCCGTATCGTAGATGGAACCGGAAATCCATGGTTTTTTGGAAGTGTGGGTGTAAAAGATGGTATCATCACACATGTTGGAACTGTAGATGTAGAAAGTAAGGACGTAATTGATGCGAAAGGCCAGATTGTTACCCCTGGATTCATTGATGGGCATTCTCATTCGGACTTGCTAGTGCTTAAAGATTCCAATTACGATATTAAGTTGCAACAAGGAGTAACTACAGAGGTTGTAGGAAATTGTGGGTTAGCTCCAGCTCCATTTATAAAAAAACGCGAAAAGCTGTTGAAAGAGTATATTGAGCCGGTAATTGGAGATACTCCGTGGTCATGGCCATGGGAAACAGTAGAAGAATATATTGACGTATTGTCAAAAGCAAATCTTTCAGAAAATGTGTCTACCTATGTAGCACATGGTGCCTTACGTATTGCTGTCATGGGGTTTGATAACAGACCAGCCGCAAAAAAAGAAATGGAAGCGATGAAATATTTGCTTGAGGAGGGGATGAAAGCAGGTGCAATCGGTTTATCGATCGGTTTACTCTATTCTCCGGGGAGATATGCTGCTAAAGAGGAGATAGTAGAGTTATGTAGTGTTTTACCTAAATACAATGGACTACTGTCCACACATATTCGTGGAGAAGGGAATAACTTAATTCCTTCAGTCAAGGAAGTCATTTGGATTGCGGAGAAAAGTGGAGTTTCTTTACATGTTAGTCACCTTAAAGCTGCTGGTAAACGAAACTGGGGTGATGTCATGAAGGCTATTGATCTTATTGAAGATGCACGTGCAAGAGGTATGGATATAACTTGTGATGTTTATCCATATGATGCCGGTTCAACTACACTTACAACCTTACTTCCACCATGGTCGCTTGAAGGTGGTATTTCTGACTGTTTAGAGCGCATTCGTAATGCTTCTACTCGTGAACAAATTAAAAAAGAAGTAAGTGAGGAACAAAAAGATTGGGATAACTTAGTCGTATCGACAGGTTGGCAGAATGTGATTGTTTCATCTCTTTCTATTAATAAACAATTTGAGGGACGCAGCATCTTAGATATTAGTAAGGAATTAGGAAAAGATTCAATTGATACAGCCCTTGATTTGCTTCTTGAAGAAAGTGGGAATATCGGGATTGTTTATTACCATATGTCGAGTTCAGATGTGGAGCAAGTCATTAAGTGGGATAAATCACTCATTATATCTGATAGTTTAGGTTGTGAAACCGGTAAACCCCACCCACGTACATTTGGAACATTTCCAAGGCTTTTTGCTAAATATGTACGCGAAGACAAGATATTATCATTGGAAGAAGCTGTCCGAAAGGTAACCTCATTTCCTGTGCAACGATTCTCATTAGGAAAAAGAGGGTTACTTTCTCCGGGCTATCAGGCAGATCTCACAGTTTTTGACTACAAAAAAATAAAAGATATATCAAACTATCAGGATCCAATACAATATCCTGAGGGAATTTCTTACGTTATTGTAAATGGAATCAAAACAATTGATCATAAAAGGAATCTTTTTTCATCAAACGGTCAAATGGTTCGATCCACTCGAACGCGACTGTTAGATTCATGTTCATGTTGTAAACATTAAATTAATAAAGAGGAGATACGATTATGACAAACATTGAAAAAAAACTTAAAGAACTAGGAATTGAATTAGGAAAAGCTCCATCACCTGCGGCTGTATACGTTCCAGCAAAAACCGTTGGAAATCTTGTATACACTTCTGGTGCAGATTGCCGAATCAATGGAAAGTTAATGTATCAGGGCAAGGTAGGAAGTGATCTTACTGTTGAACAGGGGTATGAAGCTTCACGTCAAGTTATGATTAATCTCTTGGCTGTACTAAAAGAACATATTGGGGATCTTAATCGGATTAAGCAAGTTGTAAAGTTGTTAGCTTTTGTTAACTCTGCTAATGGTTTTGTTGAACAACCATATGTAATTAATGGGGCTTCAGAATTATTAGAAGAAGTATTTGGTGAAAAAGGAAAACACGCACGTTCTGCTATTTCATCTAATGAATTGCCATTTAATACTCCAGTTGAAATTGAAATGATTGTTGAGATTGAATAATGGTAGTTAGTGAGTGTACCAAATTACATTTATTGAAATGTTGGGAGTGTTTGAATGTCTATACTAGAAGCGTTAAATAAGGAAAAAATAATTGCGATTCTTCGCAATGTTTCTGAAAAAAAACTTGATGAAACAGCAGATGCATTGAACCGAGGTGGCATTAAGCTAATTGAAGTTACAATGAACAGTGAGGGGGCATTACAAGCTATCAACCGCTGGAAGAGCCTATTTAGTAATAAAATGATAATCGGCGCAGGAACCGTTTTAAATTTACAAATGGCTAAAGAAGCGATTTCTGCAGGGGCGGATTTCTTAATTACTCCTAATCTAGATGAGGAGGTTGTTTCTTACAGTATCGATCAAGGAGTTGTTATTTGGCCGGGAGTGATGACTCCCACTGAAATGGTCCGGGCTTGGGAAGCCGGAGCAGAAGCTGTTAAATTATTCCCTGCTGGACTGCTTGGCATCGATTATATCAAGGATGTTAAAGGTCCACTAGACTCTATTCCGATTATTGCAACGGGTGGAGTCAATCTTCAAAATATTAAAACTTTCCTTGAAGCTGGTGTTCTTGGTGTTGGTCTTGGCAGTAGCCTAGTAGATAAAAAGTTGATTGAAGAGAATCGTTTTGATGACTTGACCAACCTTGCTAGAAAATACGTAACAGCAGTAAATCAAGAAAGTAGTAGATTATAATGGATGTAGTAACAATTGGAGAAACGATGCTCCTTTTTCAACCATTAGAGGAAAAGCCATTAATGTATTCATCTTTGTATTCAAAAACCATCGGAGGAGCAGAATCGAATGTAGCAATAGGCCTTACCCGTCTTGGAAAGCAAGCACGTTGGATTGGGTGTTTAGGCAAAGATCCATTTGGCGATGTGATCAAGGCTACACTAGCTGGGGAAAATGTTGATATCTCAAAAGTAGAACGAGATGAGATCAACCCCACTTCCATATATTTTAAGGAAATTTATAAAGTAGGAGAACCATGTGTCTACTATTATAGGAAAGGTTCTCCTTCAAGTAAGTGGGGGCCGGAACATGTTCAAGAACATTGGTTCGTAGATGCTGGTCATTTGCACATGACCGGTATAACTCCAGCTCTTGGAGAGAAAACGTTAGATTTTACTATTGCGTGTATGAGAATGGCAAAATCTTTAGGGTTAACAGTCTCTTTTGATCCGAATATGCGTTTTAAATTATGGAATGAAGAAAAGGCTAAAAAAGCGCTTGTAGAATTAATTTCTTTGTGTGATATATTTATGCCGGGAATAGACGAGGCAGAGTTTTTACTTGGAAAGGGAAACCCTGAAAATTTAGCAAGAAAAGCTCTTCAGCTTGGACCGCAAGTTGTAGCAATGAAACTCGGTTCTGAAGGCTCACTTGGTATGTTAAAGGATGGTACAACAGTTAAAGTATCAGGGGAAAAAGTAGAAAAAGTAGTTGATACAGTTGGTGCAGGGGATGCTTATGCAGCTGGATTTCTTTCTATTGGCGTAGACGGATTGGATGCTAATAATCTTGAAAAGGCACTTGAACGAGGTAATAAGATGGGGGCATATATTATTCAAGGAAAAGGCGATTGGGAAAGCCTTCCCTCATTAGCGCAAATGGAAGGCATAGAAATAAAAGTTCGATAATATTGTTTCGTTTTCTGAGGGGCTTCTAGAAAAGGGCTTGGTGCAAGAAATCAATGAAACTTGACATACTGATATTCCATGGATGCGACGACTGTGGACGTTTTTGTGACAAGATAGAACTAGAAATATAGAAATCTTGGTTGGTTCCATAAATAAAAAAATCCCGATTTTGAAATAGATTCATCAAAATCGGGATTTTTATTCACTTATAGGGGTAGCGTCATGGGTCCTACCAGCAAAACGCGGAAAACATACACTAAGGAAAATATTGTAGAAAGCAATGGTTATTAGCTGTGAATCTGGTTCTGGTGCAAATACTTGAAGAAAATATAAAAAAGCGAAAGATTTCTAGTGACCCCTGGTCTTAAGGAACTAGTCCAAACAATTGATGGATGAATTCTTTTTGATTTTGGACAGACTTCTCCCTTTGGAGAGTTGTCCTTTTTTGATCATGTGCATTGCCTCTATTCCCGCAATAATTCGTTTGGCAGTCCGTAAGGACTTTAATCCAAGCATCGGATGAATTCGTTTTTTAATACGACGTCATCTTAAGCCAACCAATGAAACGTTAAGAAGGTTTCAACCCCAAGATCAATCTCCTGTAGAAATCGACCTTTTTTCTAATAACTATACAAATATTAGTTTCTTGGATCTACATAATCTGGATAATCCGTAATAATAGCGTCAACTCCCATATCTAATAGGAAATCTGCTGCCTCTTGACTACGTACTGTCCATGATCCAATTTTCATATCAAGAGAGTGAACTTGATTCACTAATTCTTTAGTAACAATTCCATAGCTTGGATTAAAATAGTCAGCATAGGTTGAAAATTCCTGTAAGGCTTGTTCTGTTGTGTCAGCTCTTGAAGATGTTAACACACCGATTGGAACTTTAGGAACGAGATCATTCATTTTTTCCATTGATTCATGGTTAAATGATTGGAGAATGATTTTTTCATTTTGTGGTTTATCAAGATTTCGTTCTTTTAATTCTTCAGCTACACTTTCTTCAATCCCAGGATATAGCTCTGGAGCCTTTAATTCTACTAATATTCCAATTTTCCCGTGGTAACGATCAAGAATCTCATCAAATGTTGGGATTTGTTCACCAGCAAATTTCTCATCTTTCCAGCTGCCTGCATCAAGGCTTCTTAGTTCATCAAACGTAAAATCACCAACTTTTCCAGATCCATCCGTCGTTCGATCAACTGTCGTATCATGGATAAGTACTAATTCTCCATCCTTGCTTCTTTGAACATCAATTTCAATATAATCTGCCTTCATTTTTACTGCTTTATCATAAGCAGCAATCGTATTTTCAGGTGCATATGCCGATGCACCACGATGGGCAACATTATCAACCTTTCTTAAGTCTCCTGTTGTTATTGTTTCTGATGCAAAAACTTGACTTAGTGGACTGAATAACATAGTAAACGCTACCCCGGCACCTGCTAATAATTTTTTGTTCATGTCACCATCTCCAATCTAAAATATGTATACAGCTATAATTATAGAAAAGAAATGTTGAAGTAATATGTTTATACTGTAATGGTTTTATATGTTTAATATCCTTTTTAATCAAATGGAGATTTACGGTCAAGATTCCGAAGTAGTAAGGGACCGTTCAAACTTTATTTCAAAGTTACGCATGCCTCGTGTATCTGTCTTTATATACTTTTTCATTAATCCATAAATCCCAGAAGTAATAGCTAAAGAGATTGCGATCCATGGAATTTTGCCATAGTCATAAGTAATTACCATTACTCCTAAACAAGCCATTATCATCGATATAAGAGTGCCTGTTCGTATATTATCTTTTACTATAAGGACGCCTAAAAACAAAGTATAATAGTCATAGAGAATTAAATGATACCGGTAAAAGAACAAACTCTATGACAGGTAGAAGAAAAACAACGTTAGAAGAACGAATTAAAATTGTAAATTATTGTATACAACTTCAGAAAAACTATCTGCTCGCAGCCGAAAGCTATGAAGTTTCTTATCAACAGGTATATCAATGGGTCAAAAAGTTTGAAGCAGATGGTGAAGAAGCACTACAAGATAAACGCGGTCGAAAGAAAGAGGAATATTAATTAACAGATGAAGAAAAGTTTAAGATGGAAATGAAACGTTTAGAGCGAGAAAATGAACCATTACGTGCAGAAAATGCTTTTTAAAAAAAGTTAGAGGAATTTGAAAGGAGGCGTCGTTAACAAGCGTTCGTCTACAAAATAAATATAAAGCGATTCAAGATTTTCATGCCATTGAAAACCTGCTAGTAATCCTTTTATGTGAAATTGCCGGTGTATATCGTGCTGCTTATTATAAATGGCTACAGCGTATGCCAACAGCTAGAGAATTAGAGAATGAAGAAATTCTTCGGAAAATTCAAACCGTTTATGCGCGAGTAGGAGGCATTTATGGGTTTCGAAGAATGAAATTAATTATTAAAATAGGATATATCATAAAAAGATTAATCATAAACGTATTTATGGCTTAATGCACATCGCTGGATTACAGTCCGTGATTCGACGGAAAAGAAAGCGCTATGTTCCTTCACCTGCGCAATATGTCGCTGAAAATAGACTAAATCGCGAATTTACTGCAATCAAGCCCAATGAAAAATGGGTAACAGATGTCACGGAGTTCAAATTAGGAAACGGAAGGAAACGTATTTAAGCGCCATTTTAGATCTTTACGACGGCTCCATTATTAGTTATGTATTGGGACATTCAAACAATAATAAATTGGTATTTCGAGCGTTTTATCAAGCTATTACTATATTATAAAAGAACTGGCAAAGACAAAGATGGTAAAGACATACCGTATTCGTTGAGCATGAATCTTATAAAGGTGATCTTAAACCAAATTTCACTAAATGAAAAACGTCAAACTAGGATTAGCATCTAGTCAAAAAGGGAATGGATTTCTCTGTTCCCCTTTTTGTTTTCCTTTAACAAGAAAAAAAATAATTGGAAATTCTTGGACAACTGAACTTTTTCCTCCGACAATGGTATCCCCAATTTCAAATTTATAGAACTATAGTGTTTATAGGTGAACGATTATTCAGCAAGGCCAATGTTAATGTCTTATAATTACATTAACATTATTTAATTTAAATCATTAATGGAGGTTTTGAAATGGATAAATTCATGGAACGAGCAGTAGAACTAGCGGTAGAAAATGTTCGTGAGGGTGGACAACCTTTTGGTGCAGTACTTGTGAAAAATAACAACGTTGTAGCTGAAGGTGTTAATGAGCTGCACAAAACTTATGATGTTAGTGGACATGCGGAATTACTGGCTATCCGGCGCACGCAAGAGCAATTACAAACGAATGACCTATCAGGTTATACAATGTATGCAAGTGGGGAGCCTTGTCCAATGTGTCTAACGGCAATGTACTTTGCTGGAATCGAAAAGGTTTTTTATTGTGCTTCAGTTGAGAATGCGGTTGAAGTGGGATTAGGGAAATCTAAAATTATATATGAGGATTTACAAAAAACAAAAGCAGAACGCTCACTTTCGATGATACAAATGCCATTAAATGAAGGGCAAAAAAATCCAATGAAGCTTTGGAAGGAGAGAACGTAGTCTTGGGAAACTGTGGGTTTAATGATTCAGGGAACAAGTTTATATAAGTTTATTGCTTCAGCAAACGGGCGCAATTGTTGAATAAATCCCAATTTCTCATTAATATTACTGAGAGATTGGGATTTTTAATACTGGAGTATCCTTAACGTTGTAAATATGCGTTTTGCTGGTGGTACCCTATGCCCATCAACCCAAGAAAATAGGTCATCCCCAAAACGATAAATTGAGCTTATAAGTTACAAGAAAGTCCAAAATTTCGTTCTGGGGGTACTACAAAACTTTAACTTGATGGCAATGTGACGCTACCCCTGTTTACAGTTAATTCTGTGTAGTTTTCGAATAAGGTTTGAGTAAAAAGGCATAACGATTCCTAATTTGATAACAAACAAAAACACTCCATTTTGAAAAAAGTTTGATCAAAATGGAGTATCTTCTTTAAACAAAGTTATAGTTTTATAAAAAATTTTGATCATTTCAATTACACTTGTTCACGATTGACGGAAACAGTAATCCTTTGATTATTTCATACTTGTACATTTGTAGAGGGATATAATTTTCATTGAACTAATGCCCTATTACTTTAATTCGATTCTTATTTGATCTTTCCACTTATTTATGTTTTCGATTGCATTTTTTTCTTTCCCTATATATATATCATTGATTGTCATGGACCAAAATTTAAATGTACGCTGTCTATCCTTATTAGGTACAGGATTTGTTATTTTATCTATATTGCTAACTAATTCACGGTTTCTCTTTAGAATATAAGCTACTTCCCATTCCTTATCATATGCCTCAGTAAATAATGTAATTAAATATCTATACCCATCTTCTGTATAATTTGATGGATGTTGTATCATATAGCAGGAAACAAGCCAGAAATGTAAAGCATATAATGCTGGATCGTTATGCTCCCAAACAAGCGGAAAACCAAATTGCTCATAACATGAATATCCCTCTATCTCTTTGGCCCCACATTCGACACATCGTCCCAATTCCATTTTTGTATCGTTATTAACCATAATTAATTTTCCTTTCCTAACTTAATTATAACCATATAAATTTTAAGTCTTCACGTTACGTAAATGTCAATTAATTGTGTAATCATGGTTCTTATAATTTTCTACTGTTATTTTTAGCTTTAAAATAAAGTTCGATTAAAACTCATTTAGAATCTTCAATCGAAAAGGAATAAAACGATACATCTTTTTTGCAAACGGTATAACTTTCTTTAAAACGGTACATCTTTTTTATAATCAGTACGACTTTATTTCAAAGCTACATTCTGTATGGGGCCTATTTTGTGGATGATAATACAAAATCTGTACCTCCTTATTAATTTTAGTTTTCAATATAATGTATTCGGCTGTGAAATTTTTGATTGTCTATGCATATTAGGGCTATTTTTTCTCTCTATAATTCTAGTATCAAAAATCCATCCACCATGTCATTTTCACTCTCCTTTTTCATAAATGTTGTTAAAAACAATAAGAGAAAATGAGAGTCAAATCGATGAAGAAAATTTTTCTTACTAAAAAGCGACCTTGATCATCCATCAACTTCGGAATCACAAGGTCGCTTAGTTTATTTCGCCTTCCATTAACCATTTAGCTAATCAAGTTTCACTATTGTAAATGATGCAGCATTAATTTTTTGTTTACCTATAATCGGTAATAAGGTATCCGTGGATGGACCGATGTTTCTAAGTTGTAATGTTGAATTTTTTTGAATATGAATAATAGCTTGCCCAATGAGCATCAGGCTCGC
>NZ_JBHVQU010000006.1:0-65967 GCF_042886655.1 Peribacillus sp. NPDC058002
GATTAATAAGTATAGACATCAATAAAATTCATCCTTAATATGAAAATTATTACAATATTTATACTTAAGGGGTCGTATTATGAGCTGGATTAATGATAATAAGGATTGGATTTTTAGTGGGGTAGGAGTAGTTTTAGGATCAGGATTACTAGGCTTAATTTTTAGGAATATAAAAATAAAAAATCAAGAAAAAAATACTCCAAATCAAAGTATTAAATCAGGAAACGATTCAAATAACATTCAAGGCGGAAACGACGTTAAAGTTACCATTGGTGATAAAAATGTTCGGAAGTAATAGAGAAATTAAAGCTGGTGATGGATCGACAAATATTCAAGGTCAAACAGTCCATGTAAACAATAATGGTCTTAGCTACACGGATGTTAAAGAAGTAGCAAATGATGTGTTTGAAAGAAATTTTTATAAATTAGGTGAAGAAGCTGCAGAATTAGCTCAAAAGAGAGCGGAGGATTTGGTCAATAATTACCTGGAAAAATTGAACATAGAAACACCGAATTCGATAAATAATACGAATGATCCAGATATCCAATATGCTATATACAATGCTCAAAAAGCGCATGCCAGGTTGGGGGATGAAGAAATATCAAGATTGTTAGTTAAAGTATTGGTAGATAGAACTAAATCCGTTGATAATTCTCTTCTTAACATAGTGTTAAATGAAACAATTGAAATAATTCCAAAACTAACAACAAAACAGATCGATACCTTAACCTTTTTGTTCCTGGTTGAAGATCTTATTTTAATAAATGATTTACCAGGATATTTAGATTTAGTTAAAAAATTCACACCTGATTATCAGCAGGATTTAAAGTTTTATAGACATTTACAATACACCGGATGTTTATCTATTAGTGTGGGAGAAAAAAATATATATAAGATAATAGAACTTAAGTATTCAGGTTTATTGGCAAATCAGGATGTTAAAAGCATAATAAATGGAATGGATAATGATTTTGAAAAGGTTGATTTGTATTGGAATACTTCGAGAGCAAAACACTCTTCGCTTACAAGTGTTGGAGTTGCAATTGGATACGCTAACCTTTTTAATAAAACGGGATTTCAGCTTGAGGGAGATTTAAGTATTTTTATAAATGAATAGGCATGTGAGGATTTTCTTATGAGAAAATCGATCTTCAGAAAGTTAGAGTAATAAGGAACATCAAAAAGGCGATCGAATGCGGTCGCCTTTTTGCGTTGTTCAAATTTTATCGAAGGGAGTATTAACACATGGCGGAACCGGGCGGTGTGAAGGAATCAATATCAGTCACGAAGCCAACAATTGCTAAGCCACTCGTAAAGCCTGCCGCCAAACCTACGGCCTCTATCGTAAAGTATCCAGGCAAGGTAATTAAAATCGGATCACGCGGTAAAGACGTTGAGCGGATTCAGCGTGCGGTCGGCGTAAAGCCTGACGGTATTTACGGCAAAGGAACGGCAGTTGCAGTCAAGGCGTATCAGAAACGTAAGAAGCTTTCTGCGGACGGAATCGTTGGGGCTAAAACATGGGCGGTGATGTTCTAATGATGACGATAATCAAGCGGATAAAATTCCAATACCTTTTCTCCTTCGGACTGCTGATCGTTTTGTCGGCGGCCTTATTTGTGTTTTACGGGGATGAGCAGACGCGGAACCTTATTATCGGCGCGTTGGTGATGAACTTCGGCCAGATTACGGGATCCTTCTTTCCGAAGAAACACGAAGAAATTTAACGAAATAAATGCGGAAGCCTACGCAAAAATGAACCCATTCGTAGGCGGATGCGTACATATAATTATAAGACAAAATGAAAAGGGACGGTGCTTTTATGGGATTTTGGGGACAAGTAATTAAACCTCGGATTCAAGTCAGCGTATTGGCAGGCGGTCACGTATTAACTGATGGTATCGAAGGTAATGAAAGCATTAACAGAATGACTATAATGAAGTGGGGGCAGCCAGGTGAGGTCAAGTTTACAACTGCATTTGGACAAAAATACTTCAAACTTTCCAGGATTGAGTGGGAACATGATGAAAGTCGAAACGTCGGGAAATCTAAAAACAGCACGATTCTAAGTACTGCTCTTGTAGGTTCAGTCGGTGCAATCACTGATATAGCAGTCCGAGCAATGAAAAAAGAAACTTCAAACGCTTACATTTATTTATTCGACGAAGAAGGCGAGGAACACAAAACCCTTATTCAGTGCACAAAGGAACAATTTACTGAAATATCGCGCATAATTAACTAACCTCGGCCACTAGGTCGGGGTTTTCCTAATAATCTACCAACATTTGAAAATAGTGCGCTCTCTCTGCGGGAATTACGTTGTTCATATCGCCAATGCTATTACACAAATCCGATGCTCCCTTCGACGACTCCGACTATTTAACGGAGCTGAAGTTGGACGGCATCCGCTTAATATATTCCGTTGATGCGGCCGGTAAGGTCCGCTTATATACGCGTCATAATAACGAAGTGACCGCCAAGTTTCCCGAGTTACATTCGCTCGATCTACCGCCAGGCACTACGCTCGACGGGGAGCTCATTTCAACTGACCCCGCAGGCAAGCCGGACTTTGAAGCGATGATGAGCCGGTTTCAGAGTAATCACGCTAGCACCCCCGTCACTTTCGCTGCATTCGACGTCCTGCAGCACGAAGGACAGTCCGGTACTAGCCTTCCGCTGCTCGATCGCAAGGAGATACTTGCCGACCTGGTGCCAAAGGATTCCCCCCTACTTTCGAAGGTGAAGTTCATCGAAGGTCACCGCGCTGCTATTACGATGCAGTTTGCGGGCAGGCGCTTGAAGGCGTGGTACTGAAACTTAAGGACTCGCGCTACGAAGTCGGTAAACGCTCGCACAGCTGGCTGAAGGTGATTAATTATCAATATGACGATGTGTACGTAGTTGGCCGTCGGAAGGGCGAGTTCGGCTGGCTGCTTAATTTCGATGACGGTCGTTATTCTGGAGTTATGGAGCTCGGCGTGCCTCCGGTTGCTAAACACAAAGTTTATGCGGCTCAGGCGATTGATGAATCGGAGCGCTACGAGTACATTGCGCCGATTAAATGCCGAGTTAAATATCGCAATCTAACAAAGGCGGGCATGCTGCGCTTGCCTAGTTTCGTAGAGTTCGTCTAATGGCGGGCTCCTTTTTATGTAATTATTGCGATGGATTGGGCATAGAAATATACGGAGAACGACACCTAGGAGAGTGACAGCATGAGTGATTACAAAACGGGTAACTCCGGTTCACTGTATGACTACAATGGGCGTGATTCTTTCGAGTGTGCAGAATGTCGTCAAACTTTAAGCGATAACGAAACGTATGAGGCGTACGGAAATATATATTGCGGAACGTGCTATCAAGGAAAATAATCGACCAATACGGTCGGTTTTTCTTTTGTATATTTTTAGAACGTCAGCTTGTACGAGGTCGTTAATGAGCGAATTAAAGTGGTTGAGGGGAGGCCGAATAAAAAAAGCCCGCTGATAGCACGGACTAACACGGGCCGACAATAACAATCTCTTCAATGTTTCTAATCGGGACACAAAAATCCCTACCTTCCCTCCTATGTTTCACAGAAATCATACTTACTTCAGGATGATGACCGGAAATCAACCCCTCTACTTCGCGAGACTCGTTTCCTACAAAATAAGTAACTGAAATAATCAAATTGTTCTCGTAGAAGAAATCAAAAAGAGAATATTTCTCATCAGTCTTAAAAGAATTACGATCAGCCATTAATATCACCTCAGTATTATATACGTTGTTAAGCACTAGCTTAGAACGAGAGATAGCGAAGTATTAGACAAATATATGCTAGCTAACTTACTTTGACTTACGAACATGCATTTGTATATACTGAGGTGAAAAAAGAGGGTGTCAGCGTGAGACTCTCTTTAGCGGGAGGTACATACGATGAACGAACGACTAAAAGACCGAGGGCTACAGAAATGGCAAGGAATGATATTTCTGTAGCAAAAGGCGATGTTTAACGAGATGCTGCGGGACGATCAACGCCAACTAAGCGGATTGCCGACGAGTACGAGCTAGCGGAGCTCAACGAAAAGCTCCACTATGCTTTAGCGTATAATATGCCAGTGAGGCTGACGGTTTGGGATGACAGATTTACGGAGGACCTGCGCGGGCACATCCATTATATCTATATCGATGAGATTACGAAAGAGGTCCGGCTGAAGGTGGCGGATGGGAGCGTGGAAAGGCTGCGTTTCGAGGCGTTGGTGGGCGTGAAGTTATCGACTAACTGCGTGGATAGGGTTAACAGTTCAATAGAGTAAAAGTGTTGTATATGGTATAAATCTTTCCTCACGAAGAAATGCTGTAAGAAACGGTGTTTAGGAGGAATTGACGTGGATGAAAAGAAGAAACCTTTCGAATTCAAGAAAAAGAGTGGAAATACCACAATAATCATTCATTCTGATTTAATGAAACTAACGGAAGAGGAACGTGAGCAGTGGTACAAAGATGAATTGGCGAAGGGTAACCCGGTTCTACTGAATATAGTTAGGGCTATGAATGATTGTTATCGTCCATACAGTAAGGATAAGAAAACAGATTAGAAGAAGTGGTGTGGAAGAAGAGAAGAAGCATTATGCGAAGACTTTATAGATTAGGGGAGTCGTGGTCCATTCCAAGTTTTTGTTCATGTCTGAAGAAGAGAGAAATCAGTGGTTCAAGGAACAGAAGGCAGCAGGAAATCCTGACCTACTGGCGCTCGAAAGAACAGTCAACGAGGCTTATCGTAAGATTTGTTAGAATGAGGATTCATGAATTATTTCGAAATGGTATAGAAAAAGCGACCGCAATGGTCACCCGTAATAAGGAACCTAGAGGTTTTTTCTGTCTACGGAGTTCTGGAAAAACCGTAGTTGGAGTTCCCCCGATTATACATTAAAATAAAAGGAATTGATTCAAGAAAATGCAAATGTTTATTTTGATTTTTTTATTCCGTCTCACTGCAACAAGATCACTTGTGTTTTAAGATGGATTTTTTTGTGCACCATTAACTTCCTATAATTTATCTTATGTAAACTCAAAAAAATTCAAACTATGTGTGTTAATTCTACATAATCAAGAGCCGAGATAGCGGTTCTTGCCATTGCTTTTCCAGCTAATAACATGGCATCATGGGCGAAAGAAGGTAGCCAACAGGACTTTTGAAGAGCCAGAAATACCTAATTAACATAGGAAAAATCACTATTCTTTATATCTGCTTATAAAAAATTAAAAAGGTTTCGGGAACTTTCCGAAACCTTTTTGTCTACAAATTGGGGCTCTATAAGATAGAGCCTATATTTTATTACCTTTCACAAGCATAGTTGTCTTTATCGCGGTCCATACTTGGTACATAAGCAGGATGACCAGCTGGAACACCGTTTGGATATGTACCTCGTAAATCGGTACAGTTTGCGAAATCTTCCCTTTCTCCTGACGATGTAGAAGCAGTTGATTGATTTGAATTTTCTTTTGCAGTAGAAGTATCTTTACTTGCAAGTTGAGTATTTAAACTATCAACTTCGTTTTGCAAACTTGTATTTTTAGTTGTTAGATCACTAATCTGTTTATTTAATGAATCTTTTTCTGATGATAATGCCTTTTTTTCTTCTTCCAATGTTTTTAAATTATTTTCATATTCGGTAATATTAGAAGCTGTTTCTTTAATTTCTGACTCAAGATCCGTAATTTGTTTTTCAAGCTTCGTATTTTCTAATTTTAAAGTTTTATTCTCAGTTGTTAACTTTGTATTTTGTTCTATTTCATCATCAAGTTTAGCTTGAACTCCTGTATCCAAAAACGATATTCCAACAATAAAAAATATTATTCCACCAATGAGCGAAGGATAAAAAATCTTTTTAGATAGTGCTCTTTCTTTGTTTTTCATCTTTTTGATGAAATGGTAGAGTAGGTAAAAAAAAGAATATAAAATAGCGAGAAAACCTAATAGTGCGATGGCAGGCATAACTAACACTCCCTAAAATATAATCATTGCTAACCACTAAGATTTATAATTTTAGACTAAAAAAACAAGCGGCTTATTTTTTGAAACTTCCTTCCTAGTATATATCTATAATTCTACAAAAAAATACAATTTCCTTTTTAAATGTTTAGATAGGCCCTTACATATCACCATATATTTTTATGATTGATTTTGTAATAGCAATTAATTGTATGGGGGATTTTAGAATCATTTTTATTACTTAAACCCCCAATTACGGAGGTAGCATATTGCGAAAGTAGAAGCGGACCAATGAAAAAAGATGGTTCTCTAGGTATATCCTTTTTGATCGATAGCTTATTTTATTTATGTAACAAAAAGAAAGCTGTTTAAGAAAGCTTTTAAAATGGTAATTGGTGAGGAAACAGTATTTTTGGGGCTGAAAATTTGAGTGATTTATTATTTGAGGTGGCTTTTACTTTATGACCTTAACTAAAGAGTAGCTCCCTATATTGGTAGCAATTGTTGCAGCATCATTAGCATATTTATATACAAAAGAAATAATAAGCTTAATAATTTTTTTGCTCAGGTGAAGGAGAGCTTAGAGGGCATATAAGGATCAATGTATTTTGACTTAAGAATTATTCTCCAAATTGAGGATGAGTTTGAAAAAAACCATGAAGTACAAAAATGGTTTAATAAGCATGGTCGTATTGAGATGTCTCTTTTCAAATTGGGTGACCGTAATCTGATAAATTCTTATTTAGATTTAGAAAAGGAATATAGGAAACACAGAAACAGAACACATATAGATCAAAAAGCGTTCTTAATTAACTTGGAGCGCTTTTACAGCAGGTTAGATAAACACTATTGGAATTCATTCCAATCTTTCTATAATGACTATAACTGGTTTAATACAGTTCTAAATAGACAAGTGGGTTCCTGAAGGAGCAGATTCAGCGCATCGTGTGCAATGTATCAGCTCCTATAAAATTAAAACATGCTCCCATAATCCTAGCTTTCCCTTTGCTGGAATAAATTCATCCAGCATCTGCATATCCTCAACTACCCAAGCATAACCTCCCACTATAAAGTTACCCATAAAATAGTCATTCCCTGATACGATTCGACCATCCTCCAGAATGGCCCATGTCTCATTGTTTTCAGTTACCTTCAAACAATCTACAAGTTTGCATACAGCAATGATCTGGCCAGTTGGAAGATTCCCTGGTGTGTATCCGTGCTTACCAAGCAACGACTTTATGGCTATATGGTTAGAGACGTCTTTATCTATTTTTTTACTTGTGTGAATGGCAAGTGGCCCCCGATAATTCGTTCTCCATGACCTTGTTTCATATGTTGCCTCTCTAAGGACAAAAAGGCTTGCCCACGGCTGAATCATTGATAAAACCTTCATTCTGACAGCCTCCAACCTAAAGAAGTTTATTTTGATTATAGAGTGTCCCTTTAAAGGAATATTATGAGCAAAAGGCAGAATATCAGTTCACGGAGTTCCAATTTATGAGGCATGTGTCATGACCAGTGATCATTAATATCATATATTAATCAGCGAACTATTTTTGTTGGGTTTTACAAACTCACTAGATGTGATTGGGCACGAACTTACAACGATGTAGAATGCGCTATTATAAAAAAAGGCGAAGACTAGAAATCTTCTCCTTTTTTAATCCTTTTCACGATAATTGGTTCTTCTCTCACCCAGCTGTTTCGCAGCCTTTTTAGCCTTCTCCTGTTCAGGGTTTGTATAGAGGGCAGCCGTTGTGGTTGAAGTATGACCGAGTTGAGTCATCAGCAAATGAATATCTCCTGACTGCTCCATTAAATTCGTCCCATAGGTATGCCTCAGTTTGTGTGGGGACATAGATTTATTGGACTTAAAGGCCTTCGTGTATTTCTTTACTAAAGCCTCGATGGCGCGGTTGGAAAGGGGGGTGGCTCCATCATTCACCCTTGTCAAGAATACATAGGCCGCATCATCGTTAGATCCCCTATAACGTTCCGATCGCACAGCTAGGTAATCTTTTATGTCCTGCATGGACGGGGGAGAGACTGCCACTACATCCTTTTTTCCACCCTTACGTAACACATGTATTTGTTTTTCCTCGAAATCCAAGTCTCGTAACCTTAAGTTGGATAACTCATTCACCCGGATGCCACTTCCTAAGAAGAGGGATAAGATCGCAAAGTCACGTTCCTTGTCCCTTTTAAAGTATATGAGTTTCCTGGACTTTTCAGGTAGCTCTCTTTCATAGTCATGCTTCACGAATTCAAGAAACCGGGCATCCTCATCATTGTGGAAAATCTTAGTCGATATTCTGGAAGCACGGGCCCCCAATGTTTCTTTCACTTTATTCACTTCAATTTTCAACATGACATTCCGATAGAAGTAAGGTTCGCCGTCTTCATTCTCCGTTTGGGTCGTTAAATACTTGAAAAGGGAACGTAATGCTGAAATTTTCCGATTGACGGATACCTTTTCCGCTTTTTTTGTTTCCTGCTTATTGATGGGGATGTTTCTCCGTTCCAAAAATTTGATAAAGGATTGGGCTTCGATCAACTTCAACTTTTCCAGCACGGACAGGGGGATAGCCTTAATATGCTCCTGCTCAGCAATGCCTTCCGCAATCAGCCACTCCAAGAATAATTTATAATCAAGAACATAATTCAAGAGGGTGGAAGGGGACCGGGTATCCAATTTATTGTCAACATATTCAACGATATAGAAGGGCATGGACTTAACCAGCTGTTCCAATTTCTGCTCATGGACTTGATGTTGTCTGGTATTGGCCATTGTTTTACTCCTTTTTTCACTTTAATTTATGCGTAAAATTCAATTTTTACGAATAGTTGTTTACATAATTATATTATGTTCAAGTTACTAACTTGCGTAACAGCCCAAGCACGGAAGGAGAGGGCTGAAATAATTAATTTTTCACAGGAACTTTTACATACTCATATTTTTCTGGATTTTGAAGTTTATGATTTTCGATAGCAGCTTCAGCAGCATCTTTTGTTTCAAAGATTTTATCCACCTTGATTGTTTCTTTATTTGTATGGAGCTCATACACACGGATTTTGTAATTCATCATAAAACTCCTTTATTAAAATTTAAGGATTTGTTTTGTATAGTCAGTAAAATCCTCAAGATGGTTCGCAACAATTTGCTGCAAAATGTCTATATTAACAGTCTGGTAGTCATGAACGGCTATGTTTCTGAAACCCACCATGGCCTTTAATCGTTTGACGGTGTTTTCGTCGATAATTAAAGCCTCATGAAGCATGTCAAAAGCATCTCTGCTGGTTTGGGGCAATCCTAATTTCCGTTCAGCTACAATATGCATAGCCAAGTCGATTGACGCTTCGCAAGCCCTTTGTATATTGAGGATGATGGAGTCTTGTTTGGTATAGTCCTTCAGGTTTTCTGGATTGTTTTCGTATACGACCTTAACCCGATTCATGCAACGTTCTATAACACTGATTTTGTTCAATATCACATCATTCTTCATAGATGGTCCCACTTTCTCCTATTTTTTTCAAGATATTTTCGCGCTCCTCGTTCAATTTAGCGTACATGCTTAGTGCAGTCATTTGGAGGTTTTTAAGAAGAGTGTCATTCGCTGAATATATAACTGTACCGGTAGTATATATTTGGGCTTTAAATACCGTGGATGCTGTACGGATATTGACCAAATCCACCTCGGTTTTCAGAATATCTGCCAATTCCTGTGCCAGCTGAAAAACTTCATATGTAGTAAGCGATTGATTCTCACAGTAGAAAGCAATATCGATATCACTGTCTTTATGTGTAGATTTTTTGGCATAAGAACCAAAGATAATAATGAAAACGGGATCTATTTTTTTTATGAGAGTATCTTGAATGGTTTGAAACATCTCTGTATACATAAGACACGCTCCCTTAATTATTATATGAAGATTATACCAAACATTCATTCTCATGTCTATCTATTCGTAAAACTGAAATTTTACGCAAAGATAATCAATTTACCACACTCTCTTCCTCATCATAAATCTGGAGCTTATGCAAGTTTACTCTTGCCTCCAAATTTTATACGCCTCACCTGGATGTAGTACATCGTTAATTAGCATAAAGTCATCCCGTACAGACCTCGGACAACATTATTTCAATCACACAAAAAGAGCAAACCCGTCGTCTATAGTTGTAGTTCCTGAATAATAAGTGATTTCAAACCCCATAGCTGCGCCACCGATAGGATATTTATAGCTGTCATTTCTCCAAGTACAATCGGAACCCCAAGCATTCCCCCAGGTACATACACAAAGGGAACCTCCCGAAAGTCTTTTGCTCTTTCATCTCTTACAAGTATATATATCTGATTGAAAAACAACGCTAACCGTTTACATGAGGTGCCTATATGACCCTTTTTCGGAAGGTGAACCAAAGAGAGAAAAACCTCGTTGAAATTCAGCGAGGTTTTTTACTATATACAATTTTTATAATCTACTTTGCGGTATTTTTTAACTAACTCCCACTACCTCTTTTATTAACGGGGTATTTTCAGTATCAAACTTTTTTTCTTTTTTTGACTTCACCTACCGCTTCCTTTCATAGTGCATTTTGAAAATCAGTAGTCATTTAATATATTTCAAATCATTAAATTGCACTTTCCTTTTCATTTTAGTTTTTATCTTAATAAATCTTCACGTAAAATAAACTGAGCCAGTTCCTCCATTTGATCTGAAATTGCCCGATCACTTTCTAGAGGAGGGCAAATTAGACGGACTTTTTCTAAATAGTCTCTAGTTGCCTGTGCCAATTGATTTTCAGCTTTTTCCAGATAAATAGCTTGAGAAGCACAAATCATTTCAATCGCTATAACTCTAGCAGAATTATGAATGATTTCCCGAGCTTGACGGGAGCCAATTGTACCCATGCTGACATGATCTTCCTGGTTTGCCGAAGTTGGAATGGAATCAACACTTGCGGGATGTGCTAATACTTTATTCTCGGAAACTAGTGAAGCCGCTGCATATTGAGCAACCATCAGGCCGCACTCTATACCAGGATTGACAGCTAAGAAAGGTGACAATCCGCTTAGTTGCGGATTAACAAGCCTTTCTGTTCTTCGTTCAGAAATATTCGCCCACTCAGCTGCAGCTACTTTCAAAAAGTCCATTGAAAGCGCTATCGGCTGGCCATGGAAATGACCTCCTGAGATGATTTCTCCACTTTCTAAAACAATCGGATTGTCAGTAGCGGAGTTCATTTCTACCTTTAAACGGTCCTCAACATAATTAAATGCTTGCCAAGATGCTCCGTGTACTTGCGGGATACAGCGGATAGAATAAGCATCTTGAATGCGTACTTCCCCTTGGCGTGTAATCCTTCTACTGCCTTCCAGCCAATTTCTCATTCTTGAAGCCACGAATTCCAGCTCCGGATGGGGACGGACAGCTAGTAATTCGCTATCAAAGGCAGATATAACCCCATTAAGCGCTTCCATTGTTAAACAAGCTGCCATATCAGCTGCTAGGCCGACACGCTCCGCTTCATTAAGAGCAAGCACCCCGACACCAGACATTGCCTGAGTTCCGTTTATTAATGCAAGGCCTTCTTTCGCTTCTAAAGAAACCGGTTTCAACCCAGCCCTTTTTAGTGCTTCCTTCCCCTGAAGAATTTCCCCTTTGTATTCTGCTTTACCTTCGCCGACTAGAACGATGGCAATATGTGAAAGCGGTGCGAGGTCTCCGCTAGCACCGACTGAACCTTTACAAGGTACAACCGGGTGAACTCCTTTATTAATCATATCAACAAGTAGCTGCAGAGTTTCTTCCCTGATTCCAGAAAAGCCCTTAGCCAAGGCATTTGCACGTAGTATCATCATCGATCTTACAACCTCAATTGGAAAAGGCTCACCTACACCAACAGCATCTGCACGTAATAAATTTAACTGTAATTTTGAAACATCCTCTTTTTCAATTTCGATATTACTGAGTTTGCCGAATCCTGTGTTGACGCCATACACAACTTTCCCGTCATTAATTTGCTTTTCAATTCGATTGCGGCTCTCTTGTACCCGCAACCGATTTTCTTCGGGAATAGAAACCTTTGCATTGCCATTAACTACCCTTTGTACCTTATAACGATCTAACGTATAACCATCTAATTCTACTAACTCTAGGTCTACTACTCCACTGTTTTGCATTCGTCCATCTCCTCTTGATTTTTTATCTGAATATTTCATCTTCTTGAAACATTATAAAACTAATTCGGCAAAACACAAAAATAATAATTAAATAATATAGTGGTGAATAAATACCACTGTTGGACTTTTTATACATCATTCTAACTATGCATTTTTATGATTTACATACCATTGTTCAATAAGAGCTGCAGTTAATCTCCCCGTGTTTATTAAGTTTTCAATACTAATACTCTCTCTGAACGAATGGATATTTTGGAATCCTAATCCTAGTGTCAGACAAATTAAGCCATTTTCGTTTAACACGTTCGTATCAGCACCACCCAACGTTTCTGTTAAATAAGGGTTGACTTTAATGCTTTGAGCAGCTGTTTCAGCCGTTTTCACTAACATATCATCTTTCGGAATATCAAATCCGCTGTATTTTTTCTCCATTCTAACGTTCACTTTTCCGCCGTTCTTCTCGGCAGCTTGCTGCATAACCTCTTCCATATGCTTTAGCTGCTGATCTAACTTCTCTTTTGAAAAGCTACGTACTTCCCCGGCAACCGTTACACTTCCCGGAATAATCGATGTCAGATTTCCTCCGTTAATAATCCCGATATTGGCAAGCGTCTCTTCATCGATTGTGCCCAATCTCATATTTGACAATCCTTCAGCAGCAATCAGAATGGCATTGTTGCCTTCTTCGGCATTAAGCGCAATATGAGCGGCGTTTCCTTCAACTTCCATCCAAATCCGACTGCTGTAAGGACCTTTCAAAATAATTTGGCCAACATCACCGCTGCTATCGAAAATATAGCCGGTTTTACTTTTTGCCTTCTTGTAATCCATATAGGTTGCTCCAACAAGCCCCGGCTGCTCATTGACAGTTAAAATAAATTCAATCGGACCGTGCGGAACGCCACTTTCAATAATTGCCCGGACTGCTTCTAAATAAGCCGCCAATGCCGCACGGTCGTCCGCGCCTAAAATGGTTGTACCGTCAGAATAAATAACGCCATCTTTAATGACCGGTTTTAATCCTTCTGTTGGCAGCACAGTATCCATATGTGTTGAGAAAAACAATGGAGGAATTGATGGATCTGTTCCTTCGCGAAAAGCAATTAAGTTACCAACTTCGCCACCAAAGTTTTTATTGGCTTCATCGAATTCAATAATAAATCCGAGCTCTGGCAGCGCTTTTTTCAAATAATCTGCAATAAGTTTTTCTTTCGTGCTCGGGGCATTAATTTTAGCCAGTTCTAGAAATAGATCTTGTAAACGTTCAGCATTTACATGTTCAGCAGCGTTAGAGACATGTTTCATTTTCATTATAATTCCCTCCATTGTCTATAAATCTTCTATTAACTTAGCGATTCACTACGACTTTTCCATTTTTGATAACAGTTTGCACAATATTTGTTCCCAGCTCATAGGCAATATGCTTATACGTCGGAACATCCCAAATCTGCAAATCGGCTAATTTCCCTGCTTCAATCACTCCGCGATCATTCAAACCGAGAGCTTGTGCTCCACCATATGAAGCAGCCTTTAGTGCTTCCTCAACAGAAAATTTATACAATCGGCAAGCAAGATTGATGACAAACTGCATTGATTCTGTATAACACGCCGGACAGAGATCCGTTGCTAGTGCGATTTTCATACCTAAATCTAGCATCTTGCGGGCATCAAACGGCCGCTTATGGCTGACAGCAAAGTCTAAAGCTGGCATTAAAACTCCAGTTACTTTTGCCTCTGCCAGCTTTTCCATTACTTCAACAGGTGTATAATTTAAATGGTCAATAGATACCATTTTCATTTCCGCCGCTAAGTCAGAGCCGCCAATATAGGAATAGGCATCTGCATGAATTTTCGGCTTCATCCCTTGCCCTAAGCCGGCGTTTAAAATTAATTCAGATTCTTCAGCCGTAAAATAACCTTCATCACACCAAACATCGCAAAATTCGGCGAGTCCGCGCTCGCCTACTTGCGGAATCATCTCATTAATAATGATGTCCAGATACTCACTTTTCGTCATATTTTCCGGGAAGCCGTGCGCTCCTAAAAATGTATTGTACACGTCAAGAGGCGTCTCTTTGCCAAGCCTTCTGCTTACTTCAAGAATTTTAATTTCACTTTCAGTTGTTAGTCCGTACCCGCTCTTGCTTTCAACCGTTGTGATCCCATATTCAAGCATTGTTAGCAGTCGTTTCTTTGATTGTTCAAATAATTCTTCCTCTGGTGTATTACGAGTAAGTTCGACTGTCCGATTAGGTCCGGTTGTAATTCCGATTTTTTTCAATTTTTCCGAATCATTCCCAGTCAGTTTGGCAGCATATTCTTCAACACGTGTTCCATAAAAAACTAAGTGAGTGTGGGAATCAACAAAACCCGGTGCAACGACTTTCCCACTTGCATCAATAACATCTGTTTGATTTATATCAAAATTACTTTTAACCTCTTCTTCGGATCCAACTCCGACAATTTTATCATCTTTGATGGCAATCCAAGCATTTGTTAATGCTCCGATATCCCCCATGCCTTCCCCTATACAAGTAACTACTTCTGCCGCATTACTGATTACTAAATCGACCTTTGTCTTTACTTTCGTTTCGGACATCTTTACCATACCTCCTCCAAAAAATACTGGAACAAACATTATTAATGCATATTTTGTGCCAAGGTTTCAAAACTAGCGATATATTTCATTATTATTAGAATTAATAGAAAATATCAGTTAAAGAATTTCAAATAACTTTTAAAAATCACCATTTCTAATCCAAACAACAAGCAAAAAGCGCAGATAAAATTTGCACACTATTTCATTTCAAACAATTCAATAATAAATAACACTTAACAATATTAAACTTTTTTAGGTGCAAATAATCCTTGCATGCAGAGGTATGCCTGGAGGAAATCACCGAAAGAGCCGATTTCTTATTCTTTACTGACCTCTTAATACAGCTATGAAAGGGGATTATAGCCAAACCTTAAAAGTAATATATAAAAACGCGATTGTTGTATAAAAACGATTCTCTAAAATCAAATCGTAATCATACGCTTATGTTTATCCAGGACTCAGGATGTCGCGAATCCATTTTTTATACTCATGCAACATACCCAAGTCCTGAGTTTTATAGCCTCATGATTTTTTTAATTATGTTTTAAGACATCTCCCTCAGAATGACTTTGCTTACTGACAACACGAGAACTTCGTGTAGCAAAACTCACGACAGTCATGACTGCGATATTAACAATCAAAGCTATAATCCCGACGTTCACATCCTTAATTTCTTGAGGCAATGTTGGAAATAACGAACTGATAGTCGTTTTAGTTATTGTTGTATAAACGACAGTCGCTGTACCAGCTAAGATTCCCGCGAACGCCCCCTGTTTTGTTACGAAGTTAGTTTGCATTAAGCTAGTGGCCAAAGATGGAAACAGTTGGGTCACCAAGCTTAACCCCATTAAAATGAGAGCGACGATTGTGTTTCCGCTATTCAAAGCAAAATATACAGCAATTAGAGCGATAACAGGCACAAGAACTTTTGCTATTTTCACCACTTTTTGATTTGAAGCGGATGGTGAAAAAACTTGGTAAACGTTTTTCGCCAAGAGGGTCGAGACCGTCATCAAAATCATTGAACCGGGAACAATTGCTGCTAGTAAACCCGCTGCACCGATGATACCGACAAACCAAGGGTTAAACGTTTTGATAGACATGAGCAATAATGCTTGATCAACATCCGGCCCCTTTAAATCCGGAACTTGTAGGATTGCCGCAAATCCAACGAAGAGTACAAGAATAATCAATAATTGATACAACGGCAGGATTATTGCATTTTTACGAAACGCATTTCCGTTTTTGGCTGAATAGGCTGCACCGAAGTATTGTGGCCACATATAAAAGCCGAGTGCGTACAGTATCAGCGTTGAAATGTACCACGACACGCTAAATCCCTTATCGGGGAGCATTAGGTGACCAGGCTTCGCGGCATCAATTGCTTCAAACATCGATTGTATTCCGCCGTAATAGTGGAACGGAATATAAAACCCCAAAAACAAGACAACAACGAGAATTAAAATATCCTTAACAACAGCCGTCCAAGCAGAACCGTGGATACCGGAAATCATCACATAGGCTGTTACTGCAATCATCCCAATCCAAATAGCCATCGTCGAAGAAATTGAGCCATAGGACGCAACTGAAACAATAATCCCCAAGCCTTTCAATTGAAGTACCAGATAGGGAATCAAAGCAAATGTCCCCACTAAAGCTACCAGCACCCCTAAATATAGGCTATTGTACTTCTTTACAAAAAAGTCTGACTGTGACAGCAAATTATGTTTCTTGGCGTACTTCCAAACAGGAGGCAGTAGAAAATAGGAAACTATGTAACACAAGCTCCCAGTAGCAAGAAAATAAAAAATCGGTCCCCCTATTCCATACGCCCACCCACTGGCACCAAGAAAAGTAAACGTAGAATAAATCTCTCCAGCCATTAATAAGATTAGGAAAAGAGTACCGAACCCTCGGCCACCCACCGTCCATTGTTCAAGGTTCATATCTTTGCCTCTTCTCGCTCGAATTCCAAGGTAAAGAGATAGGAGCAGACATCCAAAAATAATGAAGATGGACACGCTCATTCGTTTCCACTCTCCTTTCTCATAGGATCGAATTTATACATAATAGCTAAGAGAATGGATGTGAGAACCACCCACAAAACATTCCAAAATAAGAGAAACGGCATGCCAAGTACGTAAGGAGTCACTCTATTAGCGAAAGGGAGCCCTACTAATAAACCGATAAATGGCAGTAATGCAAGAAAATAAATAGGTTTCATTGATCCGACCACCTCTTTATCCTCTGAATGAGGAGAATAACTTGCTTCAGCCCACACAGTAGCTTGTCAATAATCCTCGGTGACTGACAATTTTATGTTATTGTTACTTTCGGCGATGTGTCTCATATCATTCTTGGATAACTGCGGTTACTCCTTTCCAGGTTTGTTAGAATAACAAACGAAACGTAAAGATTGATACTCTTAAACTTTATTTTTTGTTTTGTTACTTATCGCAGTTATCACCTCTGCTTTAACTGTATGGGGTTTCGATGGACATAAAATTGTTCTATGGTAAGGCTTCTATCCAAAATCACTTGTTTTACTGCTCTTTGAAATCAATCTTACATTCTTCTAACGGGATTACTTTCGATTTCTTTATAAATTTATAGCTGAGCCACAACAAGAGAAACAATGGGAGGCCAATATAGGCTGACAAAACATTTTTCCAATCGATATGTCCACTAATAAAACCTTCAAAGTTTTGTCCGAGCAAGATGACTAAGCAAAGGGCGAAGGCAAATATCGGTCCGAAAGGAAACCATTTTGCACGATAAGGCAGATCTTTAAGTGAATAACCTTGTGCAACATATGCTTTCCGGAATCGGTAATGACTCGCAGCAATACCGAGCCAAAAAATAAATGTCGTGATTCCGACTGAATGCATCAGCCAGATATAAATTGTACCGTCACCAAAGATGGACGCTAAAAAAGCTAGCATTCCAATAATCGCTGTGGCTACCAATGCTATGACGGGAACCCCTCGTTTGTTTACTTTAGCTAAAAATCGTGGCGCTTGTCCGTCTTGAGCCATGGCATACATGATTCGGCTTGTCACGTAAAGGCATCCGTTACCAGCGGACAATACAGAAGTTAAAATAACCGCATTCATAGCAGAAGCTGCAAGAGCGAACCCTGCTTTTTCAAACACGATGGTAAACGGGCTAGCCATGACCGTAGAGTTTTGAAGACTTCCGTTCGTATAAGGAACTAGAAACGAGATAACTAGGATCGCCAGTACATAAAATAGAAGAATTCTCCAAAAGACGGTGCGAACTGCACGCGGTATATTTTTTGAAGGGTTCTCACTTTCCCCAGCAGCGACACCGATGCACTCTGTCCCCGAGAAGGAAAAACCTGCAATTAACAATATGCTTAAGGTGCCAAGGGTACCCCCAACAAACGGAGCTTCCCCAGTGGTAAAGTTATCAAATCCAATCGGCTGTCCATTCATGATTCCAAAAATCATCAATGTTCCAACAACAATGAAGATAATAATCGTTGCCACCTTAATAAAGGAAAACCAATACTCCCCTTCACCAAACCCTTTAACAGATAAAAAGTTTAATAAGAAAAGTAGCATTAAAAACAACCCACTCCATAACAATGACGAACTATCGGGAAACCAGTATTTCATAATCAGTGCAGAAGCAGATAGTTCTGCAGCGAGTGTCATAGCCCAAGCGAACCAATAGTTCCAACCAAAAGCAAAACCAAGGGCGGGATCAATAAATCGTGTGGCATACGTACTAATCGAACCGCTTGTCGGCATAAACGAGGCCAGTTCCCCAAGACTTGTCATAACAAAATAAACCATGATGCCAATCACGCTATACGCAAGTAAAACTCCACCCGGGCCCGCTGTATGGATGGCCGGACCGGTTCCAAGAAAAATTCCAGTTCCGATAGTACCACCCAACGCAATCATCGTAATATGGCGTGCTTTTAATTTTTTTTGTAAGCTAACTGATGACTCATTTTGTTCCACATTTGATGATAATTGCAGCTGTTGATTATCCAAACTAACACCCCTTTAAAATCTTTTGAAGAAATGTGTTACTGCATTAATTTAAAAGGTACCGATATAAGCTGAACGAATACCTAAAAAGAGAAATCTTGCTTCTATTACTAAAAGTCACCTTCACCCGATTACAGTTTAAACCCAGACCCGGAAACGCGAAGTTTCAGCCTTTATTCTTATTCCAACCATATATGCAGCTAATCGCATATCCACTTTTAGGACCTGTGATGTTTGAGAAATATTTTCAAATGAATCGACCATTGCTTTTCGAAGTTTTTCAGAAACCTCATTCTCTGACCAATAATACCCTTGGTTATTCTGAACCCATTCAAAGTAAGAAACGATGACACCACCAGAACACGCCAGTAAATCCGGTCAATACATATTCCTTCGACTCCGATCCATCAGCTCCCTAACAGTAAATTTTTAATAATCTTTACCCTTTCTTCATCCACTAATTTTTAAATATTATTAAGGATAAAAGAATGGTAGAGATCATTCGGACCTCTACCAATGTTTTTGCACGTGTTACGCTTTAACGTTTTCCGGCTCTACATCTTTCGGACCGAATGTTGCTTTTGGCGACCACCATAATGGAATTTGGATGCTTTCTTTCGTTATTTTACCTTTACCATTGGCAACATTTTGAGCAATTTCATAACCAGCTTGAGCATGACGAACAACCCCGATGCCAGAATCAACTGTCATCGCAACTTCTAATCTCATGTCAGATTCAGCTGTTCCGTCTGCAATCATCGTAACACCTGTATGAACAGCCTCACCCATGGAATAATTCGCTTGAAGGGCAATAAGATCACACATACCAACAGCGTTTAGAAGACCGTTCAATACCGGCCAGTCAGAGATTAAGTCACTTCCGTCTTTCATATTTTCAGATTCAAATGTCGGGTTTACGATGGAACCAGAGTCTAAGTTATCACGTGAGAATGCAACCGGTCCGGATAGTTCACCACGGCGGATCATATCATTTACTTCTAATGCAAATGCCTTACGCTGACCAAAGCCCATGTAACAAATACGAGCTGGTAATGCTTCAATTGGAATATGCTCTTTCGCAAGCTTAATCCAGCGCGTTACGAGATAGTCATCGCTAAATTTGTCTAAAATCATATCATCAATTTTCCTTAAATCTTCTGAATCACCTGATAGACAGATCCAGCGGAAAGGTCCACGACCCTCACAGAAGAGCGGACGAAGATATTCAGCTACAAAGCCTGGTAAACGTTTTGCTTCTTTCGCATCCATGCCTGCATCGATACACTCTTTACGGTGACTTGTACCGTATTCAAATGAATGCACACCAAGGTCCATAAATTTGATAAGCGATTTCAACTCACGAACCATCGTTTCACGTGCTTTTTCTAAATAAAGTTCACGATCTATATCACGAAGCTTTTCTGCTTCTTCAACTGTATAACCAGAAGGTAAGTAGGAAATCGGATCGTGGCCAGGAGTCATTGATGTTGAAATATCTGGTAAGAACCCTTTTTGAAGAACTTCTTCAAAAATATCAGCCGCGTTTCCAACTACTGCCACACCAAGTGGTTTCCCTTCAGCTGCATGTTGTTTTGCCATCGCAATCGCTTCATCCAATGAATCTGCCAAACAATCAATAAATCCTTTTTCAATTCTTCTCTTAATAATCTCTACGTTAGAGTCACATAGAATCGCTACTCCTCCGTGCATCGTCATGGCTCTCGTTTGATTTCCACCCATACCACCAGCACCGGCTGTTAAAAGAATTTTTCCAACAAGGGAATCATTGTAGTGAAGGCGTGCAATTGCTGACAAGGTTTCAAATGTCCCTTGGATGACCCCTTGTGTACCGATATACTCCCATGGAGCTGCTGTATAGTTTGCATACATCGTTAAGTTTTTATCTTGTAAATCATAGAAAGTCGGCCAGTCCGCTTTCATAATATTTGTCGTTGCCATAACAACTGTCGGAGCATATTTATGTGTTTTAAACACCGCAACAGGCATACCGGATTGAACAACAAGTGTTTCATCATCTTCAAGCTCTTTTAACGATTTGACGATTGCATGGTAAGACTCCCAGTTACGTGCTGCTTTACCAATCCCACCGTAAATTACAAGCTCTTCCGGTTTTTCTGCGTTTTCCATATTGTTTTCAAGCATCCGTAAAATAGACTCTTGTCTCCAACCTTTACAACGAAGTTCAGGTCCCCTTTGTGCTTTAACTGAATATAAGATTTCTGGTTTTGACATGTACTATTCCCCCTAAATTAAATTAAGTATTTACTGTACTCGCTTTTATATATTGCAAGTACCGTGCCAAAGGAGTCTAATTTTATGGGATTTTCTAATTTTACAGAAAACACTGTCTATAATCGGCTATTTTTAAATTCCCCCTAATATAACCGGATTACCATTTTACAAAAGTTGGTTATTTGTCCAGAAGAAATCGCAGATGTTTTTTGCATCTATTTCATTGAAATCATTCGAATATTTAAAAAAATGTAAACGGTTACATCATTAATTGCAGCAGATAAATTTTGCATGCAGACTATTTGAAATATTTGAAATTAATGTTATATTCAAGGGGACATTAAACGTGAGACAGGAGGAAAGGAAATTTGACTGCAGCATCTATCGGATCAATTATTAGAAGTTTTGTAGACGGGGTTATCGTGTTAAATGAAAAACACGATGTTTTATGGCATGACGTAAACGAAGACATCCCATTGGAAATCACAGAAGGTATTCCTATTACTGAACTCATCCCCTGTGAAGAAGTGAGGTTTGTAGATAATGAAACCTTTCCTATTACAATAAACCAAAAGAAATTCATTGTTGAAGTGAAGAATTTTTCTGCAGATAACCACTATATTATCTTGTGTATAGAAAACACTAAGGATTTAATGACAAATCCTAAGATGCGATTATATTGTCTAGAAAAAATAGTCGAATCTCTCGATGAAGGCGTGATGATGAGTGACCATGAAGGAAAAATCACCTTATACAATGTTGCGCAGGAGAGACTGGAAGGTTTAAATAGTCAAGAAATTATCGGCAAACATTTATGGTCAGCCTATAATTATAATCCGCAATATTCGGAGCATAAACATACATTTAAGACTGGAAAACCCATTTTCTCCAGATATCGGGCGCATTCGACGGTTAACGGAATTCCGAAATATGTAAATTACAGCACATTTCCCATTCAAAAGGATGGAGAAACGATTGCTGTTTTTTCACTAAGTACGAATGAATCAAAACTTAAAGATCGACTTCACCAAACCATTGAGTTAAAAAGGCAAAGTGTTGTTACGGATAAGAATAAACGTGATTTAAAAAATGGGACCACTTTCACGTTTAATCATATTAAAGGCGAAAGCCTTGCATTAAAAAACTTAATTAAGGAAGCGCAAAATATTTCTATTCATAATACCGATGTTTTAATCGTCGGAGAAACAGGAACAGGTAAAGAGCTGTTTGCCCAAAGCATGCATAACCACAGTCCAAGAGCAGAAAGTCCTTTTGTTGCGATTAACTGTGCGGCAATCCCTGAAAACCTGTTGGAAAGTACTTTATTTGGAACGGTAAAAGGAGCCTTTACCGGCGCAACGAACCAAATGGGACTGTTTGAATATGCCAAAAATGGCACCCTCTTTCTAGACGAAATTAACTCCATGCCGCTGACATTACAATCAAAGTTAATGCGAGTATTACAGGAGCGTTTAGTTCGAAGGGTCGGTTCCAATGAAGTTACACCTGTGGAGTGTACAGTCATCAGTGCATCAAACGAAGATCCGGAGAAACTGATTTCCGAAGGAAAAATGCGACTTGACTTGTTTTATCGGATTGCCCATACAAGTCTCTACATACCTCCTTTAAGGGAGCGAACAGAAGATATTCACTTTTTTATCGAATACTTTCTTGAGTTTAATCGGAAGAAATTTTCTAAAGCTGTTCCGGATTTTTCAAAAACATTACTTATGATTCTTCTACAATATCCTTGGCCTGGAAATACTCGAGAACTTGAGCATTTAATCGAAAATGTAATTATTCGGGTAAGCGAAGCCGATCAATCAATTGAGGTTGACCATCTCCCTGGTTATATGAGAAGAAAAATCTTTTCCGATCACACGTATAAAATCAATGAACAAAAAAATATGGAAAAGAAGCCTTTTAAGTCAATCTTTACGAATTCTCAAGAGCATTTTATCCAAAAGACATTAGAACAGACGGACTGGAACATATCAAAAGCTGCAAAAAAACTCGGGATTACCCGGCAAAGTATGCAGTATCATATTAAAAAACATGGTCTTGTAAAGCCGAAATGTTAAATTAAAACAAGCCCCTTTCACTAAGAAAAGGGCTTGTTTTTTTTGCATTTGATGCCAAAAAAGGTGGATATGCAAGTGATGTTTCAGAGAGGAACAACGCTTCTCGCTTTCTTATTGGGGTCCAGGTATATCGCCATCAAGTTAATATTTTAAAAGGTACGGCGGGTCATCCTAAACCAACAAATGACTCCTGGAGAGTCGATGAAACGTATATAAAAGTAAAAGGTCAATGGATGTATCTGTATCGTGCAATGGATTCCAAAGGAAACACGATTGATTTTTACCTCAGTAAAACAAGAGACAAAAAGGCTGCAAACGCTTCTTCAAGAATGATATTATCCCCTCTAGGTAGACATGTGCTTCAAAAACTAAGCTAAGAGAGATAAGTAGCATGATGGGCACAAAGGATATTAAGTGATTGAAAGAGAAGGTGGATTAAATGTACGTGATGTATATTCAATAAAGTACTACAACAAGGAAGGTTTCTTTGAACTGAAATTGGAGATCAACGAGGAAGATCTAGAGGTTGATTATAGAGGAGTACTTGCGGAGAAATGCATCTTTTGTTTTTGTTGAAGTTGAAATCATAAATAACCGTCCAATGAATTTCTTGCTCTACTCCAAGTGTAGAACTTATATTGACCCAGATAATCCCGAAGAAGACGAAGCACTGTTTGATGCTGAAGTAGAAATTACTGGAGACTATGACGGAAACCCATTCTAGTTGGCTATGAAAGTTTACAAGCCTTGTGTTTGCTTCCGTAATTGTTTCTGTCCGAAAATAATTTTGCTCAAATCCACGTTAAACGATCACGCTCTAAAGAGGGAACGCTGTCTTGGACAAGAGGCCATAAGAAAAAAATAACCCCCACCTTGAATGATGGAGGTTAAAGCTAATGAACCCTACGCCAGTCCACAGCTATAAAAACTGGGATATTTCTCAAATACCCCAGTGGTAATTCTCAATAACTTTGAAAACTTTCCCTTTACTTACAACATAATTCTGTTGCAATACCTACAAAATAATCGACCCCGTATTGTAATGCGGCCTCATCGATTTTAAATTTGGGGTGATGGAGTGGATGCGCTTCACCAAAATCTTCATGATGAACACCAATAAATTGCATCGAGGAAGGAACTTTTTGTGCGATGGCTGAAAAATCCTCTCCACCAAATAAAGGTTCCTCTACATGGATCACATTTTCTTTTCTAAAAATGCCTTCTGCTACCTCTCTTGTGATACGAACAGCCTCTTTGTCATTTACCACACTTTCATAGCCTTCATGCCAAACGATTTCATATCGAGCCCCGTGTGCCTCTGTAATACCTTTAACAATTTGGTTGACATAGTTTTTAGCTTTAATACGGATATCAGGGTCAATTGCACGAATTGTACCGCCAAGCACTACCGTTTCTGGAATAATATTGAGTGCACTCCCCCCATGGAATTGTGTAATAGAAATAACCGGTGAATTTAAGGCTGGTAGTTTTCTAGATACAATATGTTGAATGTTGGACGCAATTTCTACCCCCACCGCAATCGGGTCAACTGTTAATTCAGGTGTTGATGCATGACCCCCATAACCGATGACCTTAATCTCAAAGTCATCATTTGATGCACAGAGCACTCCTTCTCTCATGCAAATCGAACCGGAGCGTTCATATGGTGTGACATGAAGGGCAAAGGCATAATCAACGCCCTCTACAACGCCTTTTTCAACAAGCTCGATTGCACCTCCTGGAGGCATTTCCTCAGCATGTTGGAAAATAAATCTGATTTCACCGCCTATTTCATCTCTCTTTTCGGAAAGAACCTTCGCCGCGCCTAAAAGCATTGCGGTATGTGCATCATGTCCACATGCATGCATGACTCCAGGGTTCTTTGATCGAAATTCAATATTCGCTTCCTCTTGAATAGGAAGTGCATCCATATCTGCTCGAAAAGCAATGGTCAGCTGTTTTTCACTCGATTGTTTTCCCCCTTTTAGTACTCCCAAAACACTTGTTTTAGTTGGTCTTGTTACTTCTAATCCCGAAAACGTTTTCAAAAGATTGTAAACGTATTCAGATGTTTGAACTTCTTGAAAGGAGAGTTCTGGATTTTCATGTAAATACCTTCTCCATTTAACTACTTCATCCTTTACAGAAATTTGTATGGTTGCCATCTAACCTATCCCCTTTACCTTTTACTTACCTGATAATTTGTTGTAAACATCTTTCAATTGTTTCTCCATCATAAGAGAAGCATAATTAAGAATTAGCTCCCACGTTTTCTAGGTGATTTTCTGAAACTTTTTTTAATCTTGTTATAGCGCTAACTCCTACTGTAACAATCAAGTTAACCCCCAGCGCCACGATTCCGCTATCTATGTCCTTAATGACTTGTGGCAAGTGAGGAAATAATGTCGCAATGGTTGAATTAGTAATGGTCATTATGGCGACTGTTACGACTCCGGCGATGATTCCAGCAAATGCTCCTTGCAATGTAACAGGGTTCTTTTTCCATAAGCTAAAAAATAAAGATGGAAACAGCTGAGCTACAAATCCATAGGCCATAATTAATAACATGAAAATCATTTCCCCGCCTCTAAATGTAAAATAAACAGACAATAGTGCCAGTATCGGCACAGCCATGCGGGCAATACGGGCAATCTGTTGATTAGTTGTATCCGGTTTCAAAACTTTGATCACATTTTTCGCAACTAAAGTGGATGCAGTCATTAAAAGCATTGAACTTGGTACAAGTGCCGTTAATAATCCGGCTCCGCCTATGATTCCAATAAACCATGGGTCAAATGACTTTTTAGCTAGTTCGAATAAGGCTAAATCTGGATTTTTTAATCCGGGAACTACTAGAACTGCTGCAAAGCCAATAAATAAAACTAAAATTAGGACAATTTGATAAAGTGGCGTTAATGCTGAATTACGTCGCAAAATATGTGCATTTTTTGCGGTTAAACTAGCAGCAAACAAATGCGGCCACATAGATGCACCAAGGGCAAAAAGGATGCACGTTGAAATATACCAGGACAAACTGTAACCGGATTTAGGAAGAGTTAAAAAGTTTGGTTTAGCAGCATTAATTTTTTCAAACATGGGCGTGAACCCGCCATAATAATGATAGGGTAAGTAGATAGACATAACTAAGATGACAACTAACATCAAAATATCCTTTACAACCGCTGTCCACGCAGCACCATGTATCCCCGAAACCGTTACATAAATCGAAACGGAAACCGCCCCAATCCATATTGCAACCGCAGGTGAAATCATCCCGTAAGAAGCCTCTGAAACAATAATACCTAACCCTTTAAATTGCAAAACAAGGTATGGTATAAGGGAAATAATTCCTACTACAGCCGTAAGAACACCTAGTTTTGTGCTATTGTACTTGCTGACAAAGAAATCAGATTGGGTCAAAATATTGTTTTTCTTTGCATACTTCCAAATAGGAGGAAAGAACCAATACATAACAATGTAGCATAGCGAACTAAATACATAGATCATTGGCCCACCAAGACCATACGCCCCGCCACTTCCCCCAAGGAATGTATAGGTAGTAAAGTTTTCACCTGCCAATAACAGGAACACAATAATCGTTCCAAAGCCTCGACCGCCTACCGCCCACTGATCCAGATTCATTTCTTTTCCCTTTTTCGCACGAATTCCTATGTAAATGGAAAAAATGAGAAAAACTAAAATAATAAGGAGTGAAATATTCAGGATTCTTCACCATCCTCTTCAATTGGGTAAAGCAAATTGCTAATTCCCATACCTGCAGCAGATAGAACAAGCCATATGGCGGCCCAAAATATAATGAAGGGCATTCCTAAGACATATGGCTCTACTTTATTAATAACGGTTAAAGAGCCAATAAACGGGATAATCGATAACAAAACACATACTTTCTTCATAAATAACCCCCGCATAATGTAATAATTTTTCTTCCATTAAACCTTCTTATTTTCTGAGAAATGCATCCTCCCCTTGCTTATTTTTTGAAAACTTATTAAATTATTAAAAATTTTCTGTATAATTAGTTTAATAGATAGGGTTAACACAATTTCAAGCGCTATTTTTGCCGAATTTGTGAAAAAAAATGGAGTAACTCCATTTTTTGCTTTAACGGAATCAGCAGGAGGAATCTTTATGAAGATTGGACAGTTCGCCAAAAACTTTAATGTTTCGATTGATACAGTAAGACATTATATTGAAAAAGGACTTTTGATTCCCGAAAAAATAAACACACAATTTCAGATGAATACAATCTGTCTTGAAGACATGGCTTTGATTAATGAACTTAAGTTGTATCGTTTTTCGTTAAAAGAAATTCATAAAATCTTATCTTTTAAACGAATAACGAACAATGGGAATTATAGAAATATGAGCTACTTTAGAAACTTGCTTGTTGAAAAAAAGATACAATTAATCGAGGAGAAGAATCAAATTTTAAATGCGATTCATTCGATTGATACAAAGATAAATACCGATACATCTGAGAATTTGGAACAGGATAATAGGAATAAGGGTGTTCCATTGCTTTTTGTCCCCATTCTTTCTTGCCCGTATTGCCAAAGTAGATTAAGTTTACAAAATGCTTCCATACTGGGAGATCAAATCTTTGAAGGGAATCTGTTTTGTAGCTGCGGCTATCAATCGGAAATCAAAAAAGGCATTCTGTTCACAAGCAACCTGAAGGCGTCCCCTTTTAAATATTCCATTTATGAAATTGATCTTAAGAAATGGAATCCTAATTTTATTAGTTTACTAGAAAAGAGTAAATTATGGATGTATAACGAATTAACACAACAACTAATTGAAAATAAAATTGTATTAGAAACAAACATTGAAATGTCAATGATGTTACCAACATATCTCTCTTCCCTTTCTAAAAATACGTCATATATTTTTACGTGCTACTCTCTTGAATGGATTAAAACATTAAAGCAAAGCATTGAAAAACTTCACCCGGATTTATCAGTTCTTTACATTGTCAATAGCGATTTACACTTACCACTGACACATCATTCAATAGATATTTTTATTGATAGTATCTCCTTTTCTCAGTACTCTTTAATTTACAAGGAATCACCTGTTCAAATTTTAAAACAATATCTAAAAAATAATTCCTGCATAATAGGGAATGCTGTTTTTTATGAAGCGAATTCAAAGTCATTAAAAAATATTCAATCCATCTATCCGACGCCAAACCCGAAGGCATTCCAACCTTACTTTTTGGACGAAGAATTGCAGAAACATCATTTTACTATCTCAAGTAAGGAAATAGCAGGCTTCACGAAAAACCCTGGCAGCTATTTCTCGTATCATGATGAAAATGAAAAAATGAACTTACTGGCGTACAGAGCAGCCCATTCAATTTCTAAATAAAAAACAAGAGAGTATTCAAACGTTATACTCTCTTGTTTATGAGTAGGCCAAAAAGAACGAATTCTAGCCGTATCGCGGTTCGTTTTCGTTAGAGCACAGGATATTTGCCTCACAGGCACAGATTTACTAATGAAGAAAACCCGGAAAGAAATTGCATTTCTCTCCGGATTTTTTCGTTTATTACCTAGCTGATTCTGAAACAGGGTATTTACCTGCGCCTGTTTCAGAAAATGTGGACCGTGGAGGCCAATCCGAATTCGATGTTTACCTTATCCAGCCCTCTTTGGTTGAAGCGGCGAAACGAACCATGCCCTTGATATGACCCAACACGCTTTCTGCCGCTAATTTTCGCCGGGCACACAATTCATACATACCTCCTTATACTTTGTATACGAGACTATTAGGTACGGTCGCTTCACTCAGGCCTTATTTATTACACTCATCAACCTCCATATATAGACTTCCAAGAATCATATAAGTTCAAAGTCATCACTTCCATTGTCATCCAATCATCCCAACGAAATGAATCATCTACGGTAACCCCGTAAAACTGATATATCAAAATCCCTCTAACTTCAGCTCTTTTGGTTGATGCATCAAGTTTTTTTATAAAACTTCGCACCGATGATAATTTTCTTTCTTGAGTCCTTTTTTATACCAAGCATCTATCCATTTGTTCATAAAATGAGTATTTTACGCATAGTTAAGGACTGCCTTCTATATCCCCCTGATTATTATTCTCTCGTTTAAAATAACGATTTACCCTTTTGGATAAATCGTCATTTTAGAAAGTTATATTTTCTCAATTTCAAGAAAGGAGTGGAAAGCTGGGTGTATTTGATACCTCTTCGATCGAGTATGGCGTTGTGTTAATCTGTTAGCAAGCTTATCCGTAATTTGTGTTGACCTTTTTTCACTATAGTACTCAATTTGCCTTCTTGTATTTCCTGACCTATAAAAGACATTTCACAGAGAATTTTTATCAAGTCATTAATGTTATGATTGCTATTTATTTCTATACACTGTTCTAATTCTTCTTGAGTAAGTACTGACATTTCACCCGCAAATTTATAAAGTATGGTTCTAAGTTCTTAATTCTACCACCGTTTTCAGGTAATAATGATTGAAGAGCATATTCAGAATAAGAATATTTAGCTGCTTGAAAATCCTCTTCTTCAACTTTAGAATGTCCCTTATTGCTTCTTGTAACGCTCCTTTAAATAAAAATATAATATCACGAGGCCGTGGAAGTATTAAGTTTCGAACAAATTCTCAGAAAACCTTTGACTAATGAGAGAAGGCCAAAATAATGTAAGATGGGGGAAGAATTGATCGTGGTAATTGAAGAACAGCGAAAAAAATTTATAAAGCTGCTTCCCTTTAGTTCCATAAATAGAGTAGGAGGAGGCGCCTAGTCTTCAGCTTCACTTTCTTCAATCCCAGGATATAGCTCTGGAGCCTTTAATTCTACTAATATTCCAATTTTCCCGTGGTAACGATCAAGAATCTCATCAAATGTTGGGATTTGTTCACCAGCAAATTGCTCACCTTTCCAGCTGCCTGCATCAAGACTTCTTAGTTCTTCAAACGTGAAATCACCAACTTTTCCAGATCCATCCGTTGTACGATCAACTGTCGTATCATGGATAAGTACTAATTCTCCATCCTTGCTTCTTTGAACATCAATTTCAATATAATCTGCCTTCATTTTTACTGCTTTATCATAAGCAGCAATCGTATTTTCAGGTGCATATGCCGATGCACCACGATGGGCAACATTATCAACCTTTCTTAAGTCTCCTATTGTTATTGTTTCTGATGCAAAAGCTTGACTTAGTGGACTGAATAACAACGTAAACGCCACCCCCGCACCTGCTAATAATTTTTTGTTTATGTCACCATCTCCAATCTAAAATATGTATACAGCTATAATTATAGAAAAGAAATGTTGAAGAAATATGTTTATACTGTATTGGTTTTATATGTCTAATATCCTTTTTAACTCGAAATCAATCACCTGACACCCATTACAACAGAAGCCGTAGAAGCTACACGAAATATCTTAGTGATTGGACGTAAATAATTAAGAAACCCAGCTACCTTCTCATGAGAAGGTAGCTGGGTTTTAAAGTTGGTTGTGCAAAATAGCACTTAAAATATACGCAGATTATCGTGGAAATGACAACTTTCATTTGGATTGTCGTCTTTTTGTCATCGAAATAGGTGGCACCCCATTTTTAAAAACTCCACTCATTCTCAAATTATCAGCACTTTATTATCGACTGTATCGTACTTCAAACATTACGCAACCATCCGTTGACTTCCATGGACCATGTTGCATTCCGGGGGGACGTGAAGCCACCATTCCCGCAGTGAATATCTTATTTAAAGTTAAATCTATGACAGATCCTTCAACGACATATAGCTCTTCCCAATAATGATGCACTTGAACTCCATTAGGCGTCGTGTCTGTACCGGGTGCGAACTCCAAAATACGAACCATTTCCTGTGTTGACGAATTCTCTGAAATAACCCTTTGTGACAGCCCTTCTACCACCCCATCAATTGGTTCAAGTTTAAAATTCTTAAAGTCTGTGAATTCAATTTCAGGTCTCGATATTTTCTCCACTCCGTCTAAGAAGAATCTTAGGTTGGACCTATAGAGTGATGGTACACGACTACTAAAGATCGGAACATCTTTTCTGACTTGCGGGACAGTCTCTAAATTTAAAGTTGCTTTTAATTCACCAACTTCTTGATCTAATTTTTGAACAATGTCTCCCCATGGATCTACAATTTGTGAGCAACCTGCGAATTCCACTCCTAACTTTGTCCCCGCCACATTTGAAGCAACAACATACATTTGGTTCTCAATTGCGCGCGCACGAAGTAACGTATTCCAATGTGTTACCCTTGCAAGTGGCCATTCTGCGACGATATGTAACACTTGAATACCTTGTAATGCCAAGTCACGAATAATTTCAGGGAATCGTAAATCGTAACAAATAATAACCCCCATCTTCAAACCTTCAAGTTCAAATACTTCTACTTGATTATGACCGCCCGTTAAAAACTTTGGTTCATCTAACATCGGAACAAGGTGCATCTTGTCATATGTATGAACAATCTCACCCATTCGATTTACAATAACTGCACGATTAAAGATATCTTTACCTTCTAGTACTGCAATAGAGCCACCCACCAAGTTTACATTAAACTTCTTAGCCAGTGATTGTAAAAATTCAATTGATTGATTACCATCCACTTTACAGATTTCTTTCAATTCTTCTAACGCATAACCCGTAGACCACATTTCAGGAAGTACTACAACGTCCAAATCATCACTGTAGTTAGCTTCTAACCAGCGTTCAATGATTTTCCTATTCTCTTCAGGATTCCCAACTTCTATATCCATTTGAAATATCAAATAATTCACATTACTCACTCCTCAATATTATTTAGTAATGAAGTATCTGGTTTTACAAACAACCATAATATAGCTGCAATAAACACAGGGATTACTGTTACTCCAAGTGTGATATTCCATCCGAAATTTTCTGCTAACCATCCACATAATAACGGTGATATAAATGCTCCTAGATTTCCCCACAAGTTCATCCAACCTGAAACGGAACCTGAAAAGTTTCTGCCTAAGTCTGTAGCAGAGGCCCACGAACACACTACTGTGAATCCTAGTGAACCCAAGCATAATGATAGCCATAAAACATTCATATAGGGCGATACTGTCATAACAGCAAAGTACATTGAAATAATAAATACTATTAAACCTGATATAGCTAAAGTGGATCTAGATATTTGTTTTGAAAAACCTTTACGTACTAAGTAGTCAGAAAGAATACCACCAGTCATTACAGTTATCAGTATTGCTAACCAAGGTAGGCTTGCAGCAAATCCCATTTTACTTAATGAGAATCCTCTATCTTCCAGTAGATAGGTAGGTAACCAAACTAAAAAGAAAGTAATAATATATAAAACAACAAAGTATTGCAATCCTAACGCCCAAAATCTATAGCTTTTCAGAAAAGTATTCCATGGTGCTCTAACTTTGGCGGTATCAACAATTTCTCTGTCTTCAAGAATATATTCTTTTTCTTGTTCATTCACCAATTTGTGAATTTCAGGATAGTCTCGGGCTAAAACGTACCATACACCCGCAATGATTATTCCTATTATTCCAAAAATATAAAATACAGCTTGCCAACCAAAATATTGATATATATAAACCGTAACGATTGGGGCTATAACTGGTCCAAAATATGAACCTGCCAATAAAGCACTAGATGCTCTGGCCTTTTCATCTCTTCTAAACCAGTTTGTATTAAATACGGCGTTAGCTGGAAACATCGGGCCTTCACCTATTCCAAATAAGAATCTCACCATATACAGTAGACCGTGAGATTTAACTAAACCCGTCAAACCCGTAAATACTGACCACCATACTAGAGCAAAAGTGATCATTTTTCTTGGACCAAACTTTTCTGCCATAAGTCCTGCTGGAATTTGAACTAAGGCATAACCTAATGAGAATAATGATGCAAGCATACCAAACTGAACTTTATCTAAGCCTAAATCATCCATCATTGGTTTTGCTATTATTGAAATATTCGACCTATCCATGTAAGCGATTACACCAATGATAAAGAAAAAGAAAGCTAGTCCCCATCTAACTTTTGTTGGTTTCTTTTTCAAAAAAATCCCCCCTTAATTGACAATGGAATAATGATGTTTAATTTTTCTGTTTAACTTCGGGTGTTCAATTTCATATTCAAATTTTTCACCAAAAATAAATCCATTTTTTGTAGGTACAGTACCTGAAAAAATAACAGTATGTTCTAAATCTTTTTCTCCTAATTTGTCCAGCTTTTCTAATAAAACATCAACCTCTAAAAGTGCTTCTAAAGTGTCTTCTTGATATAAACATTTTTCCCCATTTGAAGTAACATAAGAACGTAAAATTATATTATCCCAGTCTTCTTTTAAATCTTCTAATTTCCAAAAATCAGTTGCAAGAGGTTTATCACATACTGATTTAGACTTTAAAATATCTTCTTTTTCTACTTCTCGATCAGTATGATCGCTGCCAAGGGTAACCAACCATTCTTTTCCGTCATGGAATAACACATATTCTGTTTCCCCAGAGGAAAATTTGCTTCCATGACATTCATTAGAAAAATTCAGTTGTTCTATTTTTTGTGGATATATCATCGGTACATTAGGTGGAGGTGCAATTCCTAATTCATTTAATTCATCTATGTGTTCTTGGATTTTTTCTGTATTTCTTCCCCCATATCCAACAACAATTACCTTATTAATCTCAATTTCATGTATTTTAACCTCTCCATTAGAAAGATGTAAATTAATTACTTTTCTCATTTGAATTCCTCCTCAATTGATTTATAATTTCATTTTTGGTATTTTCCACATGGTTATTTGAGGCTATAAGAATTTGATTTATATCTTGCGATTTTAAAGCTTGTATAATTTCTTTATGTTCAGATATTGTTTCTTCAATACGCGATTTCTCAGTTATTGCTTTTAACCCAAACCATCTTATCTGATCACCAATTTCCTCAAACCATTTTTCTAATCGCTCATTTTTAGTTAATACTACGATTTTAGAATGGAACTCCTTATCTAATTCAATAAATCTCTGCTGATCTGTTTTATTTTTTTCTTGCTCCTCAATGTAACTTTCTAATACTTTTATTTGTTCTAACGTAATATTTCCACATATTTTTTCTAGTGAGAAACGGTCAAACATCATTCGTATTTCCATTACTTCAATTACATTTTCTTCTGTAATTTCATTAATAAACGTACCAACCCGTGGCTTTGAAATTATCCATTTTTCTCTTTCTAACAACGACAGGGATTCTCTTATAGGAGTTCTACTTATCCCTAACTTTTCACTTAGGTCTCTTTCATATATTGCTTGACCTGGTAAGAGTTCATAATTCAGAATTGATTTCTTAATTGCCTCAAAAGCTATATCTTTTAATGGCAAAACTGTCTCTATTTTTTTCATTGTTCACCTCTATTGGTATGTGGTATACCAATTATATTATAAACTGAAAACTCAGTCAAATAAAAAATCATTAATTGAGGAGGTCTTTCAATCGTACTCTTGTTTTTCAAGAAGGTAACAACCATCTCTACTTATTTTATAGTTAAATGATTCGACGTAAATAATTAAGAAGCCCAGCTAATCTTCTCATGTTAGGGTAGCTGGATTTAAAGTTAGATGTGCAAAATAGCACTTAAAATATGAGCAAAATATCTCCTAAAGTGACATTTTTTTGTCTTATTCTATAAAAACCCGTTCGTAAAAGTGTACTTTTTCGAACGGGTTCTTTTTTCGTCAACAAGCATGCAAGTAAAATTTAGGAAAGAATAGATGTAAAGAAAGACAATTTTATAAGATGGTAAAAGAGTACGAAATTAATCTAATTAAATAGATTATAAAACTACTATTTAATAGAAAAAACTCGTTCAAAATAGAGTCCAATCAGACAGTATAGAAAAGAACGCGGTGAATATTAAATATATATTATTGTTATTGATTAATAGAAATTGATACTATTGCTAATTAACATTAAAAAAACATAAAGAAGCGAAAGAGCCAAAGAGCCAAAAAGATGCACTTTCGCTTCTTTATAGTTGATTCTAAAAGCTTATATTGTTTTACCTTTAACAGAATTGCGTTCAATCAGGTTTCCTGGAAGTAAAATAGATACATTTCCCGTATTCTTATTCTCTATTTCGTTTAAAAGGGATTTTATAGTCTCCCTGATCATTTGGTCTACAGGCTGTTTCCAGGTAGTTAAGGAATATGGCGGCCATGATGCCATTTTGATATCATCAAATCCAACTACGGACAATTCATCTGGTATTAAAATCCCTAGATACTTGGCTGCGTCAATCGCACCCAAGGCCATAATATCATTTGCACAAAAAATAGCCTCAGGCCTATTGGGGGATTTAAGCAGATTGACTGTAGTTTGATATGCTTGTTCGTATGTGTATCCTCCTTCTTCAACAATCAAGTTAATATTATTGTTCTTTAGGGATTCGCGAAATCCATTTTCTCTCTCAATACTTGTTGAAGTATTCTCGTTTCCTGAAATATAAGCTAGTTTTTTATGGCCTTTATTAATTAAGTAATGGCCTATTTCCTTACCAGCTGTATAGTTATCGCAGCAAACATAGTGGCATGGATTGTTCTTAATTGTACGATTGAATAAAATCACAGGAATATTATTATCCTGTAACTTAGAAACAACATTTGAGGATAACAAAGCATCCGTAAAGATTACACCTTCCACGTTATATTCAAGAAATTCGGAGATATCATCCTGCTGAATCCTGTTGTTCTCTGTATGTACAAATAAAAGATGATACCCTTTAGCTCGTAACCCTTTTGTGAATTTTTCTAATATCTCTGGGTAAAATGGATTTTGCACATCGCTCATTACAAGCCCTATCATGTTTGTCTTATTCATAATAAGTCCTCTAGCTAAAGCATTAGGACGATATCCTAATTCTTCTGCGGCCTCTAATACCTTGCGCCTAGATTTTTCTGAGACATTTAAACCAGGGGTGAAAACTCTTGAAACAGTTGACTGAGAAACACCAGCCTTCTTTGAAACGGCAATTGCATTTACTTGCTTTTTTTTCATAAAATCCCCCTTCAATCTTTGCACTGACGTTGTCATCTTATCTATATTTATATTTTAAAGGTAAAGAGGAGATTTGAATATGTTTAAACCTTTGAATTCTATATGGTAAACCTCTTAATAAAAAATGTTGCTTTGATTAGGTACAAATAGATTCTTTTTAGCAGCACACAATAAAACTGCTGCCCTTGCGACTGCATCTGCTACCACACTTGCCACCCTTTTATCGAATGGGTTCGGTACTACATAGTCTACATTTAAATCTTTTTCGTCGATTAGACCATCAATAGCATAAACAGCTGCTTGTTTCATTTCCTCATTGATTTCTTTAGCTTGTACATCTAAAGCACCTCGAAAGATCCCAGGAAACGCTAGAATATTATTAAATCAGAACGTCTCGTGCCAATAACTAAGACCCCAGCTCTTCTTGCCTCTTCTGACATTATTTCTGGTGTTAGATTTGCCATAGCGAAAATAATGGTTCGTGTTCATCACTTGATCATGTCATTTGTAATCGCTCCTGGTGCCGATACACCTATAAATACATCCGTTCCTACTAGGGCAGCTCCCAAATCACCTTTTCGGTTACTAATATTGGTAATTTGTGCAACTTCTTTTTTGTACATATTCATTCCTTCCATTCTGCCTTCATAAATAATACCTTTTGTGTCACATAAGATAATGTTTTTCACACCGATATGATGCAAAAGTTTAACGATTGCAATACCTGCTGCACCGGCTCCATTTACAACGACTTGAATACAATCAAGAGTTTTATTGGCTAGCTTTAATGAATTTATTAATCCAGCAGCTGTAACAATAGCTGTGCCATTTTGATCATCATGAAAAATTGGAATGTCATAAATTTCCCTCAACCTATTTTCAAACATTGAGGAGCTACAATATCCTCCAATAGACATATTGGAAAAGCATCGATATTAGTAAATTTTTTAAATAAAAGTGCCTTTTCCTCCATTACTAGTATAGCGGCTTTCGGTCCGATGTTACCTAGACCAAGTAAAGCTGTGCCATTAGAAACTACAGCCACTAAATTACCCTTTATAGTATATTCATATGCCTTTAACTCATCTTGATAAATCTCTAAGCATGGTTCTGCAACACCAGGTGAATAAGCAAGACCATTTTGTACTTCTACTTTGAATGAACACCTAATTTACCTTTATTTTCTCTATGAATTTTAAAGACTTTTCTCTCAAAATATCCATCTAAATTCAACCTCCTAATATAAAAAATTTTAGCAGTCTACACAACTTAAGTTTCATATAGAAAAAAGAGCAGCTAAGCATAATAAAAGTATCTTAGCTGCTGCATTATATACATAAATGTGGTTAAACGTTTTGAGTTACGCCATATCTACGAACTCGGAGAAGGGCTTGTTCAGCATGGCCTGCAAAATTTTCAAGCTGACATAATCTAGCTGCATATTCTCCAATATAGGCACTTGCTTCTTCTGTGACTTTTTGATAAGTACACGTTTTAAGAAATTTTCCAACCCACAGACCCCCAGTATATCTTGCAGCTCCTTTAGTCGGCAATGTGTGGTTTGTGCCAATTACTTTGTCCCCATAAGCCACGTTTGTTTCGGGTCCCAGAAACAGGCATCCGTAGTTTTTCATTTTTTCTAAGAAATAGTCTGGGTTCTTCGTCAGGATCTCAACATGTTCGAATGCCAATCTATCCGCCTCTGCTAAAGCTTCTTCTTCAGTTTCAACAACCATTACCGTTCCATAATCCTCCCAAGATACTCTTGCAACATCTGCAGTAGGAAGAACTTCAAGCTGTCTCTCAATTTCTTTTAATGTTTCATATGCTAATTTTTCAGAAGTTGTTATGAGCGCTCCGGGTGATGTTGGACCATGTTCCCCTTGTCCCAATAAGTCTGTTGCAATCATTTCAGCATCTGCAGAGTCGTCTGCTACCACTAATGTTTCTGTTGGCCCTGCAAAAAGATCGATTCCGACACGGCCAAACAGTTGACGTTTAGCTTCAGCGACATAAGCATTCCCCGGCCCAACGAGCATATCTACCGGTTTAATAGTTTCAGTACCTACAGCCATGGCTGCCATCGCTTGAATTCCACCTAGAATAAAAATTTCATCTGCCCCAGCTAAATGCATGGCTGCCACAGTCGCAGCCGGAATTTCTCCTCCAATTGGTGGCGTGCATGCGATAATGCGTTTCACACCAGCTACTTTAGCAGTTAGAACGCTCATGTGGGCTGATGCAACCATTGGATAGCGCCCGCCCGGGATATAACAGCCAACACTGCTTACAGGAATATTCTTATGTCCAAGAATTACACCAGGCAAAGTTTCCACTTCAATATCATTCATAGATTTCCTTTGTGCTTCAGCAAAACGTCTCACATTATCCTGAGCAAATTTGATATCTTCAATTGTTTGGACTGGAACAGTCTTTATGATTTCTTCAATTTGTTCTTTTGTGAGCAAGAAAGATTCTGGCTCCCACTTATCAAATTGCTTAGACATTCTTTTTACAGCCATATCTCCCTCTGTTTCAATTGATGAAATAGTCTGTTGAACAGTTTTAAAAACTTGAGCATCATTTTGAGCAATCTCTTCTTGTGTTTTGCCTTTCTTAATCATGGTTATCATAAATATTCCTCCCTATAGTTATCTAAAATCTCTATGCATACCTATTCATTTTCTAATATATTGGGGCCACCGCTTCCAAAGTTCAGAATATGTGAAAAAACTATTAGATCAAATGACGCGATCATTTACTTTTGCTGTAGTTGTTACCTGCTTTTCTCGCTTAGAAAAAAGAAGCATGAGAAACCCCGAAAGTAACATAATGCTTAAGAAATATAAACCGGCTCTTGTACTTCCAGTTGAATCTTTTAACATTCCAACCACATAAGGTCCAATAAAGCCTCCAAGATTTCCTACAGAATTTATTACCGCTACCCCTACTGCCATAGTTGCATGTGACAAAACCATGGATGGAAGAGCCCAGAAAGGTCCCTTAAAACTATATAATCCTGTTAAAGCAATTGTAATAAACAGCATTGCTGCATATGGATTACTTACGTATCCCGCACCTAGTAGAGCCACAGCTGCTAAAAGCAACGGTAATGCAGAATGAAGTATTCTTTCCCCTTTTCTGTCTGAACGCTTCGACCAAAAAGTCATGAGAATGGCTGCAGTAATATAAGGAATGGTAGCAATCAAGCCAATCTGAGTATTGGTTAAGACATCTGAGAATCCTTTAATTATTTGTGGCATCCAATATCCTACTCCTAGGCTTCCTGTTAAAAAAACAAAGTGAATTAATGAAAGATACCACACTTTTGGATTTTTCAATGCTTCTATATGTCCTTTCTCCGTTTTAACCAGATCTTTCTCTTTATCAAGCTCATCAGAAAGCCATTGTTTTTCTTCCTTGGTGAGCCATTTGGCATCCTTTGGTCTTTCAGTGAGGAGAAAGTATGTTGCAATCCCCAATAGGAAAGCCGGGACACCTTCAAGTATAAACATCCATCTCCATCCGGAGATATCCATCCAGTTGATGTTATCCATAATCCATGTCGAAAGAGGTGCACCGATAATGTAAGATACTGGAATAGCCATAGAAAACATTGATATAGTCACTGCCCGCTCTTTTGCTCTGAACCAATAAGTAAAGTACAAAATGATTCCAGGAAAAAAGCCGGCTTCCGCAACGCCTAGGAAAAATCTGATAAAATAAAGCTGAGTATCGTTTTGTGCAAAGCCCGTAGCAACTGAAATAATTCCCCATGTAACTAAAATTCTGGCAATCCAGACTCTAGCACCGTATTTTTGCAACAGAATATTGCTGGGAACTTCAAAAATAAAATATCCCAGAAAAAAGATCCCTGCAACGATGCCGAAAACCTCGCTTGTCAAGCCGAGTTCCTTATTCATTTCTAGACCAGCATACCCTATATTAGCACGATCTAAATAAGCAACAATGTAAAGTAAAAAGATAAATGGTACAATTCTTCTGGTTACTTTTCTAACAGTACGGTTTTCTAATGTAGATGATGCTAGTGCCATAATTTCTCCCTCCCCTTAACCCTTCTATATTGCAAACCAATAAATGTTTCCCCTTTATAACATGGATTTTCAAAATCCCCTTTTAACTGAACTCAATTTAATGGGACTTTATGAATCATTAGCAATTCTTTTCCATCTTGAACAATATCCCCATGTTGGTTGTAAACTTTGTGATGCCTTACAACGATCCCCCTGTCAGCTTTGCTCGTGTCTCTTTTCTCTATAATCTCCATTTCAACATAGACGGTATCTCCAATAAATACTGGCTTTTTAAAGTTCCACTCTTGCATTCCCATAAATGCAAGAATCGCCAAGTCAGGGTGGGGTAACGAAAAACCGAGCCCCTGCTGAATGGATAAAATCAGCAACCCATGAGCAATCCTTTGCCCAAAAGCACTTTCCTTCATAAACTCTTTATCCATATGAAGCTTATTATAGTCGCCAGTCAGGCCTGCAAAGCTGACTATATCTGTTTCTGTAATCGTTCTTCCTTCTGATACAGTTATTTCTCCGATTTCAATTTCTTCGAAATATCTTTGAGGTGGTTGATTTTTCCTCAAGTAAATTCCCTCCGTTTCAGATTAGCTTTTCATGTAAGCTGATCCCACAATTGCATCTTCACCATCTTTTTTCAACTGAATATTGATAAGATTGTTTTCAGTTTCCTCAAGAAAAATTTGGAAATGTTCGTTGACCTTTATCGGTTTAATAAACGTGATGTTTAAATCACCTAAACTGCTCCAATCTTTATATCTATTATTTAATTCCTTTTCAATAAAACCCATCAGGAGCAATCCGTGTACGAGTGTTTTCCCAAAAGGAGTATTTTTTGCATATTCGGGATCTGTATGAATTTTCCCCGTACCGGCACTTGCAGTTGCAAATATATTTAACTGTTCCTGCTTAACACTGTATATCTCACTCACATAGAGACATTTAAACAACCTTATCCCTCCTCAGAAATCAGTTTGCAGCATATGCCCATAATTGCGTTGTCGTCTGTTTACAGACCAAGAGTCCACTTTTATAAAAGTTTGTTTCATGAATCAGGTAATCTCTTCCTTTTTTTCTGTATTTATCACAAACACTAACCACAACCTCAAATTCATCTTCTATATATACATTGCTGTAATATTCCATTCTCTGTTTTAAATGGATAGTGCCTTGAGCTACTCTGCCCCCAAATGCATCATACCAAGGTTTATAAATGCCAAGTATCGATGAAGGGGCTGGCAATCCTTCTATAAATACTTCATTTAAGGAAGAGTGATAGAGATGAACAATTTCTTTTGTTAATGTAAAGGAAGTCTTGAAAACATCGCCTATTTTAACCTCTTCATAGTTAAATTCTTGCATATGCACACTCATTCCCATTTTTGATATTTTTATGGCTTGGTTTGAGTTTGATTAAAGCATCAACAATCTTTACACCTTTTCCTTCTTCCCTTACAATGATTGGATTTATGTCGATCTCCTCAAACATGTGCTGATAAGCTTCAATCATTTTTGAGAAAGACACTATAGTCTTACAAAGCGCATCTACATCAAGTTTTGCTTTTCCTCTGACACCGTTAAGCAAGGGTGCCATCATTAGTGAATTTACTGCTTTTTTTGCCCTTTTATAATTCACTGGTGGAACAAGCATTTGAAAATCTTTCATGACTTCAATGTAAATACCTCCTGATGCAACCATGATGACTGGACCGAAAATAGGATCATTTTTTAATCCTAATGAAATTTCAAAATTCTTTTCTACCATTTCCTGTACTAAGATTCCATCAAGTTGTTCTTCTTTTGCGATTTTAAGACTATTATCATAAATGGTTTGGTACGCTTCCGCTAACTGAGCTTCATTCTGAATATTAATCTTGACGCCGCCTATCTCCGTTTTGTGCTGAATAAATTGAGATGCAATTTTTGCGACTACCGGATAACCAATTTTAGCTGCAGCCTCTTTGGCCGTTTCTTTGTCAGCCGCCAAAACTTCATTGGAGATCGATAACCCGTGGTGTTTAAGGATTTGTTTGCTCTCATATTCATTCAAAAATCCATCGGTATGCTGCGATTCAAATGGCAGATTCCATGAAACTGAAGGAAACTGTTCAATTTCTTCATCCAACATCTCTTTATTAATAGAATATTCCGTAAACTTCGAAACCCCCTTGACCATTAGAGTGGGATCGGTAAACACCGGAACTCCATTCTCCCCAAGTAAACTGGCTACTCCGTTCAGAGAAGCAACCCATGCAACTGCAAGAATTTTTTCACCTCTGTTATGAGCTGCTGTAATATCCTCAACAATCTTTGAGATATCGTATCCTTTCCCAATACCGCTAAAAGCTACTAAGATAATATCCACGTTTTGATCTTTCATTAATATTGGGAATGCTTGAGACAACAAATGTTTATCATTTAACAGTTGTGCTGTAAGGTCAATTGGGTTATCGATTGCTGCAAAAACTGGAAGAACTTCTTCAAGTTTCTTTTTCGTCTCTGTATTAAAATTTGCTATTTCAAGGCCCATCTCCTTGCATTTATCAACTAACATAACCCCCAAGCCACCAGAGTTCGTTAGAATTGCTACTTTTTTTCCAGATGCTTTTTGGTCTAATTCAAAAATTTGAGGAAATGTGCTGAATTCCATAATGTCATCTACTCTTACAATTCCATAATGCTTGCAAATAGCGTCAAAAACGATGTCTTCCCCAGCAAGAGCACCCGTATGAGAGCTGGCAGCTCTTTTAGCTTCCTCTGACTTTCCAGGTTTGAGAGCTAGAATGGGTTTGTTTAATTTGTTAGCTTTCTTGGCAGCGCTTACTAAATAGTCACTATCTTTTACATCTTCAAAATAAGCCTGAATAACCTTCACATCATTGTCATCTATAATGTGATTAATAAGTTCAGAAACATTAACGTCTGACTCATTTCCTGTAGCAATCCAGTATTTCGTTCCTTTCCCAAATTCTTTCTGAATATTGTATGCCATCGCTGCTACCGCACCGCTTTGACTTAGGATAGCCGTTTTTCCGTAATAAAGTTTTTCATCAGCAAAAGAAGTAGAAAACGAAGTCATGCTTTTGGTCTTTAAATTAGATACTCCCTGACAATTTGGTCCTACAATTCTAATGTTTTCCGTTTTAGCTAACTGACTTATTTCTTCTTGAATCAGTCTGCCTTCTTCGCCCATTTCAGCAAATCCTGAACTGAATATGATACAGGATTTAACTTTTTTCTTCACACAGCTCTTTACCATCTTAATGACGTTCTGCGCAGAAATAATAATTATTGCCAGATCTATGTCAAAGGGTACATCCAAAATATCCTTGTAGCATTTATGACCCAGCACTTCGCTATACTTAGGATTAATAGGATATATATCACCTTTGTATCCATATGAATTTAGATAATGTATAGATCTGCCGCTTATTTTATTTGGATTTGTGGATGCACCAATAACCGCTATATTTTTTGGATCCAGCAATGTCTCCAATCCGATTTTCCCCAAAAATGAAAACCCCTTTCTATAATTCTCTTTTATTCTAGAATTGTCGCATAACTCTGTAACTTCTCCCGTAAATGCCCTGGAATACTTTCTGACTTTTGAGTGGTATAATTCATGTATACATAGGTGGCTGTTCCTTTGGCACATAGCTTCCCCCCCTGATGCATTTCTTCATAAACAGTTAAGCTCTTATTCCCTATTTTCTTCACCCAAGTTCTAATTTCTACTTCTTCACCGTAATGTGTCTGATTCAGATAATCGACATTCATATTCACTAATGCCACTTTCCATTTATTAAAGGACAAATCAGGTGTAAGGATCTTAAAAATCTCTTCTCTACCTGCCTCAAACCATACAGGAATAAAAACGTTATTTATATGGCCTACCCCATCCGTCTCGCTTACTCTAGGTCTGATTTTTGTCTTAAGCATCGTGCTTCCCTCCTTTCTGTTCATTTATCACAAGTCTTAGAAGCAAAATGAATACGTATGCATTTAAAGAAGTTAAATACATACTACGATATACCATAGATAATAATCAAGTATAATTTTCAGAAATTTTCAATTATTTTATTTCTGTTTGCAAGTATTTGCTACTTTTACAAAGCCTTTTACTAGTGGGGAAGTATATTTCTTTCGCCACACGATACCCATGCTAGCAATAGGGAGCAAATGATCAAGCTCTTTATAAGCCACATCTCGAGAATGCAAGTGCATAGTGGACTTGGGTACTATTGCGATACCTATTCCAGCAGCAACTAACCCGATAACAGTTTGAAATTCTAAAGCTTCCTGTTCAATTTTCGGGTTGAAGAGTCCGATTATTTCATCGTATAAACCTGCCCATGTTTTTCTGGCCAGTAATACAAAAGAATATTTGCTTAAACAGTTAATGTCAATTTTTGTTTCTTTCAGTAACGGATGGTGTTTGGGTACAGCAAGTACACAAGCTCCCTTAGAAATAATTTCAGTGCATAAGAATTCATTTGTTACTGGCGGTCTTATAAACCCTATATCAATTTCTTTATTTATTAGCGCTTTTACCTGATTTGGAGTAGACAATTCAATTAACTGAAGTTCGACCTCTGGATAAGCTCTTCTATACTCCCTTGTGACTTCCGGAAGAATATCATAGGTAGCAGAACCAACAAATCCAACTGTAAGTTTTCCCAAATTGCCAGCGTATGTTCGCTGGGTAATATCCACAGCTCTATCAATGTGTTGAATAATCCTGCCGACTTCTGACAAAAAAGCTTTGCCTGCATCCGTCAATTCTACAGATCTTCTGTTCCGATAAAATAATTTAACCCCCATCTCATTCTCCAGATTTTGAATTTGCATGCTTAAAGGCGGCTGAGTAATGTTTAGCTTTTCGGCAGCTCTGCTAAAGTTAAGTTCTTCTGCTACCATTTGAAAGTAATGCAATTGTCGGAGTTCCAAATAAACATCTCCTTTTTCTATTAGATTTTGTATAAGATACCATAGTTCATCAACAAGAATATCCCTTCATAAACTCCTGCCCTTAAACTTATATAAAATTCAAATAACTGTAATAGTATTTATATATTTTACTCTATAAAAGTTGATTGATAATATATTAATCATTAATAATCAAAAATTCAAAGGAGAAATGTTCTCATGACCCACTTGAACAGTCTAATATGGTGATTTTAAAAACAATCATACACATAGGAATATTATTTTGTTTTTCTTCATTTGGCAGCATTCTGCAAACAACCTTTAACATACCAGTCCCTGGGAGCATTATAGGCTTTTTATTGCTGTTGCTGTCACTGTCTTGCAAACTTCTGACTGCTTCATGGATTCATCAGGGCGCTTGCTCATTATTAGAGTATCTTCCGTTGATTCTGATTCCATCTACATTAGGAATAATAAAAAATCCAGTCCTTTTTACACGTACAGGTGTAGCAATGATGTTTATTGTTGTATTAAGTACAGTTCTTACTATGGTTGCCTCAGGACAGGTCGGTCAGATGCTTGAAGTACGCAATTCCGTAAGAAAGGAGAGAGAACTATGGAGGAAGCTTTAAAAACATTCTTTGTTCTACTTGCAACAATAGTGATATATGTCGTTATGAAAAAAATTTATGTTATCTGTCCCATTCCACTTTTTCTGCCTGTACTCACATCTTCAATACTCATCATAGTAATTTTAAAGTTTTATAACGTCTCTTATGAAACTTATATGGCAGGAGGGAAATGGCTTGATCTGCTTTTGGGCCCTGCGGTAGTTGCACTTGCTTATCCTTTATACAACCAAAAACAAAGGATATTAAAATATAAAGGTCCTATTATTGGAGGTGTGCTTATAGGGCTTGCAACTGGAATATTATCCGGCATTTTTTTCTCAATAATGTTAGGAATATCAAAAAGTTTTCTCCTTTCGCTTCTGCCTAAGTCTATGACGACACCAGTAGCAATTCAGATATCGACAGGATTAGGCGGCATACCTTCAGTAACAGTTGCATGTGTAATGGTAGCAGGAATATCCGGTGCAATTTTGGGGCCAATTATCTTAAAATTATTTTGCATTAACAGTAGTCTTGGCAGGGGTATTGCTTTTGGAAGTGCATCGCACGCAATTGGCACTTCTAAAGCTATGGAATATGGGGAAGCAACTTTTTCAACCAGTACCGTTTCAATGACCTTAACCGCTTTATTTGGATCTATTTTCATTTCGATTATTACTAAATTTTTTATATAGATTTATTTACAGTTTGTATTTGTTTCGAATATGTATTGGTTAGTTGAAGAGATACCAAATGAACATTTTTATATTAAGTGAACACTCTAATTATGGTCCAGACGATAAAACGCGAAAAACTATGATAATACATTTTATGAAAAATAAAGCCCCGAACTTCCTACGCTTAGGATCTTCAAGGATTTCATATCTTAATGAACTAGTCGAGTAGAAGGGAACCTCTCTACATCTATAGTAGATTGTGTTCCTCCCCCCTCATAGAACCGTGCTTGCTCTATTAAAGCACACGGCTCCTCTTAGTCATTGTTTACGGAATGTAGCTAATCTCTTTTCTTAGGTCATATATATTCACTTTAACTCTTGTTGAAGGTAGTAGATATTTATCTAGAAAGAGTCTGAATTTATCCAATGTGAAGAATTTCTGGTTCTGGTGCAAAAATAATGCAATAGAAACTTATAATGGTAATATCCTGTGAACTTTGGGATTAAGCAGCTACTCCGAACAACTTATGAATGAATTCAACCTCATTTTGGGCAGACTTTGCCCGTTGATGAGGTTGATTTTTTTCAACCATATGCATAGCTTGGATACCACTCAAAATATAGGTGGCTGTTCGAAACGATTTCAATCCCAACATGGAACGGACCCGTTTTTTTATAAAACGATGATCTTGTTCCACAATGTTCTTTTTTCTTTTTTTAACTCTTGAATCGCTACAGGATAAACCGGGTTCTTATCAACCGTAATCACACGTGGAGTTGTAGAGCAAGTAGAATCGTTCTGCGACCGACATTAGCTCTGTCGGAAATATCTTGTATCGTAATAGGATCAAAACTTTTTTTCAGACATTAGTTCAATAAAAGCATTTCTTATTGTTTCTTGAGATTTTTGTACTCTTCTATCCACCCTAGACATTATTTTTTTGAGCTAACCATGCGCCTCCAATGACTCCTGCATCATTACTTAAAGAAACAATTGCAATATCTGTGACCTGCGCTACCCATGGTACAGCAAATCGTTTAAATTGTTCTTTTATAGGGACTAGTAAAATATTTTCTGCTTTTGAAACGCCACCGCCTATAATCATACCCTCAACCTGGAATCCAGTCCTTTTATAAATGTGAATGGTTTTTTTATTTTGTTTATCAACAATCAAATATAATTTATGAAGATTTAGAATGTGGAAGGCATATCTCATAGCCAGAATTGTAGCGGTATATCCATAGCCTTTACCTTCAGCCTGGGGGTCGATAATAATTTGAAACTCTGTGTTACGGTGTATAAGATCGATTTCAACTAGCTCGACTAATCCAAGAATTTCTTTATCCTTTTCTACAATAAAGCGTCTTTCGCTTTGTTTGTGGATATGCTTATCGAATAAGTCCTGTAGCTCAGCAAAAGCTTTATTTTTCTTGTTGTTTTTGTCATCTAGGGTATCTAGCCAGACAATTATGTAGTTGTTTGTTAATCGAAATCTTCCACAACGATGGAGGCACTAATAGGATACGTCAAGCCCAAGACGTTTGTTAACTTGAATTTGAAGGAGACAGCCTTGAATCCCTCTTTTTCTAAATATTCGGTAATGGCTTCTTCTACTTCTTTGCTATCCAACTGAATTTCTTTGATTAATTCCATATCTCCGTAGCCTCCTCAGGCAAATTTAAAGTAGTCCTACACAAAAAACATATCTAATTTCACTACAGATCGTCTCGGCAACATGAATTATACTTGAAAGCTTCATACCCCCTTCCATTCGAAGACTACCCTATTTATTCTTCTGCTAGAGTTACCCATTGCCCATCCTTACTTGATTGTCTAATAGCATCTATTAAACGCATTACTTTAATACCATCTTCCCCTGTAACAAAAGGTTTTTCATTTTTTTCAATATAAGAGATAAAACGATCTACTATATCAGTCATTTCAATTTTATGTTGAGGTAATTCTTCAAGAAATGAATAAACTTGTTTTTCCTCAATCCCCTTTTCTACTGTTAAGAAAGCGGCATCACTATATAGTGTGATTTTACCTTTTGTCCCAAAAAATTGCGTCATTCTATCATTTGCCCCAAAGCTTGTGAAACTGAAGATGAAGGTTCCTGTAATTTGATCCTCGTATTGAATAATCGCTACACCATTGTTACTAAAATATGAATCTATACCCCACACATTAAATAAATGGCCAAATACCTTATTAGGCTTTCTTTCTAATATATAATTCATTAAATCTAATCGATGTGAACCAATATCACCGAGTGAATCTCGCCATTCATTCTCCTGTTTATAGTGCTGTAAGTTGGATCCAGGATTACCTAAAAATGTTCTAAACGTTAATAAATCTCCAATTTCACCATTCGCTATTAATTCCTTAGCCTTCAAATGAGGTTGATACAGCCTCTGATTGTAAGACACCATTAAAATACATCCGTTGGATTTGGCTGCCTCATTCATTTCTATAGCTTCTAGTTCTGACATTGCCATCGGTTTTTCCACTAAGACATGTTTTTTCGCATTCAATGCTTGAGTAGCAATATCACAATGAGAGCTTGGTGGTGTACAAATAATAACAGCGTTAACATTGTTATCTTTCCATATGGAAGCCATGTCATCGAATACTTTACAGTTATATTGTCGTGCTACTTGTTGTGCTTTTTCTATAGTACGGTTATACACCCCATACAATTTAGCAGTTTTGTTATTCTTAACAGATGGTAAATGCCTATTGTGAGCAATAGTTCCTGTTCCAATTAAAACGATGTTCATTTAACTTAAGCCCTCTCTATATAAATTTTCATAAGTAGTAAATCCACCAATATAAATTACTTAATTTTCTTTAACTTTAACCATTGACTCAACATCCTTCTTTCCGCGTTTTTGAAAAAATAATATATATATTAAATGAAAAGCAATGGTACTTAAATACAATATGCTCTTTCGTACCAATACATAGTTTTTGAGGATCTAATTGCTCTGACTGCTGCAATACTTTCATCATAACCTTCAGCTTTTCTTCTTCGTCATTATTAGCTTATGTCGCTTTACATCAATATGATTAATTAAGTGTCTTTTCATAATGAATAATAGATATGATCGTGCTGGCATGGAAATCTAATGATTCATCTGAAAATTTTCAAGTATGACTTTCCAAATAATGGAGATGATTAAGAAGACAATCTAACTGCTGACTTGCATTAATTGTTTCTTGGGACAATAGCCCATTCTGATTTCCAAGAAGAATCATCTCTTCTCTCTTTCTCTCAATTTGAACAAACAACATATCATATAAATTTTTCATAAAAACTTTATCCCCTAAATGTACATTTACCCATCATCCATGCAAATTACCGATTGGGAACATCTTTGGCAAATGAGATTTCATTATGTCAATATCATATCCACCTAGTTTTCCCTTTTGTCCGAATATGTAGTAGGCTTAGAACCAAGTTCATACCTTTACTGTACGAACTTTTGAAGAGTTTTCATTGCTTGAAGAACTAGAAGTGGTATCGGATTCCTATGTATGTTGTTCATAGTAAGGGTATAGGGAGTAAAAATCAAAAAAATCAAAAAAGTTTCTATAGTTGAAACCATCTTTTAAAATTTGCATTAACTTTTTCAGTATGTATGACATTTAAGTATTTCACTCCTGTAGTCGTAAGTGCCGGTTACGCGCTAGAAGGGCGTGAATAAGAACTGTATACCGACCAAATGAAGAAAAATGGAAGGCTAAATATAATCCATTATAAAAAAATCCTTAGTTTTAGGCACAGATTATCTTTTTATATCTAATTTTCGATGCTGAGATTCGCTCTATAGCGAAAATTAACTTTTATTTAATTGAATGGTTCATTCGTTTTAATATAGAAGAATAATGAGTATTGCCCAGTAAACGCAACGCGTGAATGGATGAATGCATCCAATTTAGCATTAGGTGCACTGTTTCGATTGGTTGATCGGCATGGGAATATAAAGGGGCGACTTAGAGAAAAATCGATTTCTCTCATTGTAAAAAAATATTTTAGAGCGTTGGGAATAAACGAAAAAGAATTCGCTGCACATAGCCTACATAGCGTGCTATCTAAAAGTGCATCAATGATGGGGATGACCGATATTGCTATCATGAAACAGACGGGACATAAAACAAGGGAGATGGTCGATCGGTATGTTCAGGTTGGAACACGTTATAAAAATAACACCAGCAGCATCTTAAAGAATATATAAGATAAAAGACTTTTTTAGCATATATAATAGAAGAAACTCGTCAAATATTATTTCATTTTCTGTTTGTGATTGAAATAAATTAGTGTTTTTAAGAATCTTGGATGGTGGGTCTGTATTTATCTGATTGTTAATCTAAGACAATTGAATAGCATAGGCAAATTCAATTCCAGTAACTGTAAACACCGTGTGTGTATGGAATAGCATATATCTACAATATCATTGCTTCACTTGTTGTTAGATGAAATCTTGTGGCCATTGTGTAACGTACGTTCTATAACCCGACTACCATAAAATGAATCCGAAACATCTGGCTGACCTTATTCAAAGGTTTTAGATAGAGGTGAATTAAAAAAGGGATGCAACTTTTGCATCCCTTTTTGTAATTCAAATTACTTTTTAATACTTAAAAATCTTTTAATTCCTTCAACCACATAATCATGATCAAGCTGAGGCGTAAGTCCTCCTACTGTTACGGTTCCAATTGCCCCTACACCTTTTATTCGAATAGGAAAAGAACCCCCTACAGCCTGATATTCTGATGGTGAAAGGAGAGAACTCTCGTCATGCGTCGTTCCACCTTCTTCGAATCTTGCTGCTATAAACTGTGAACTTCTATTGTAATGATCGACCACGCGTTTCTTTCTATAGAGCCAGAACACATTTTCTTCAGATGAACCATCCATTAGATGTGAAAATAAAGGTACTCGATTACGTTCAATGTGTATACCTATAGACTTATTATTTTCTTTTGCATAATTCACCAATGTCATGCCAAGATTTAGAGCATCCTCGTTTGTAAAAGATTCAAATTGTAGTTCATTTTCTAAGCTTAATAGTTGTTGTAATTTCATTGATTACCTCTCCCTTAAAATAATTTTTGTTTTTTATCTAATTTATAATTCAGTACGGATAGTAGGAAAGCAAAAGCCACCATAATGGCACCAATCCACGCCGTATCTAAATACGTTAAATAGTCTACCGCTAGTCCACCTAAGGTTGATCCTGCAGCAATCCCTACATTAAATGCTGAAATGTTTAATGCAGAGGCAATATCTTTTGCAGATGGTACTAATTTTTCAGCCAGAACGACAATGTATGCCTGAACTCCGGGGGACATCATAAATGCAAACAAACCCAATAAAATAACTGATAATATACTTAATATCTTGCTAGGTAATAGAATCATCTGCAAAAGGAGAACTATACCTTGAAGTAAAAAGACAAATCGTAACGATTTAACAGGATTTTGATTTGCCATTTTACCTCCTACAATATTTCCAATCGCTACTGCAACTCCATAAATTAATAGCAATAACGAGATTGATCCTGAAGAATACCCACTGATTTCTTCGAGAATGGGGGCAAGATACGTGAACAAAGCAAAAGTTCCCCCAAACCCTAAAGCCGTCATCAATAAAGCTAGAAGGATTCGTTTATTTTTTACAAGTTGTCCTACATCTTTTAAGGTTGGAGGTTTTACTTGATTTTCTACTTTATCAACCGCAAATATATTTACGATTAACCCAATAATACCCAAAACTGCTACCGCACTAAATGTAGCTCGCCAACCTAAATTTTGTCCAATATATGTCCCCATTGGAACTCCTGCTATAGTTGCCACCGTTAACCCAGTAAACATGATAGAAATAGCTGTTCCTTTTTTATTTTCTGGTACGATGTCAGCAGCAACTGTTGCGGCGATGGCAAAGAATACACCGTGAGCAATCGCGGCAATAACTCGTGAAATCAGTAATATTTCATAAGTACCAGCAATAGCTGCCATAGCATTACCAAGAATGAACACCATCATCAAAATTAAAAGAAATCCTTTTTTAGGAATACGGCTTGTAATGACTGTTACGATTGGAGTACCAACAGCTATCGCAATCGCATAACCAGAAATTAAAGTTCCTGCTTTTGTAACGGAAATTGCTAAATCATCTGCCACTGTTTGAAGTAGACCTATGATAACAAACTCAGTTGTTCCAATCGCAAAAGCACTTATAGCTAAAGAAAATAAAGCGATATATACTTTTGTTGACATTTCTTTCAAAAAAATCCTCCTCCTAATTTATTATTATCATTGTTTTCATCAAAGCATTTTCGATATTTGAGCACTACATTTTATTAGTTTCTTACTAATAGTCTTATCTAACTTTTTATTTAGTCGAGTTGATGGCCCAGATAATGCAACAGCCGAAATAACATTGCCCTCGCTAATTATGGGTGCAGCAATACAACGTAAACCTAGTTCCGTTTCTTCATCGTCAATTGCGTACCCTTGATGAAGGATAACTTTTAGGTGTTCCTTTAGTAAGTGCAAATCAACAAATGTGTTATTGGTGTTCTTCACCAATATTAATTCATTCAATATTTTTTCAAGCTGAGTTTTTTCTAAAAAAGCCAATATAACTTTACCAAGAGCACTTAAATGGACTGGGGAACGCTCTCCAACTTCTGAATGTGCTCTTATAGAGTGTGTCCCATCAATTACTTGTGCTGTCACAACGTCTGTACCGTCTAATATCCCAATGTAGGCTGTTTCTTCGACTTCAGTGCTTAATTGATATAGTGGTGGAACCGAAAGCCAATTTAATCTAGAGTTATAAGGATTAAATTGCATTCCAGCTTTATTAGTTAGACTGTATACATGATCGACTTTCTTAACATAGCCCATTAATTCGAGAGTATATAATAAGCGAAAAGTCGTGGACTTATTAAGAGAAAACTTTGTCATCAAATGACTTAACGTCATCTGCTCTTCTTGTCGTAAGGCATCAAGGATGAGAAGTCCTTTTTTTAAGGTTGAAACTTCATATTGCTTAATGGGAAACCACCTCTCTTTCACTCAACTTATAATATAGGGCACAAAAATAAATATCAAAAAAAGAACTATTTGTTTCTATAATTGAAACAACAGATATAACTATTATTTTTTGTGAATTCATAAGAAATTATACAAGACATAACGACTCTTATTGTCATATAGCTTTTAGGATATGAGGATCATTTTAAATGTTGAAACTTCGTATTGCTTAATGGGTACTCACCTCTCTTTCACTCAATTTATAATATAGGGCACAAAAATAAATATCAAAAAAAGAACTATTTGTTTCTATAATTGAAACAAATTACTGATACGACTATTCTCTTTTTTGAACTAATTGGACATAATACAGACAGTAGAGTTAGCAGATCTTATAAAAAATGAATATTAGTTGTTTTTAAATATAAAATATGTTCCTTTATTTTTTATCAAGGAACCAGAGATCCTTTAAACTGTGCTTGATCCTTCTGTTTAATTTTCGACTTGTTTAAAAGATTCGAAAGTGTCTATCTAGATGTCCTTAAATAAGAAATCAACAGTTGAGAATCACGGTAATCCCTAAATTAAATTTATAGTACTCTAGGTAAACCCTTATTATCCATGTTCATACTATTATTTTATTTTTTTAGAAAAAAAATTAGTGTTGTCTTTCTATCAAGATTTTCCCCCTTTTTTAATTCATTTTTCGTGAATACTACACCTAACAAGATAGATTCTTTATAACTTGTCCGCCTATTTTCAAAGTGTGGTTTCAAATAAAGAAACTTTTGGTATTTTTTTGATTTTTATTTCGCATTCATTTATTATTATCAGGGTATCGAGAGGTGAATCCATTGAAGAAGAAATGACACTCAATAAAGTGATGCAATAATAAAATAAAAGATTAATTAACATTAGATTTTTAGATATTTTTTTATACATAAAACACAGTAAATTAATATGTATTATGAGAAAAAGGGGTTTTTGTTAAATGATAGAATTATTCATAAAGACTTACAAACAACGCAATTGGTTACGTCGTCTTGAGAATGTTAAAAAAGATATCATTAAGAGCTCAAATGATGTTGATCAATTGGCAAGATTTCCGATAGAGAGCTTTCAACTATTAAAAGACATCGGCTATACAAAAATTACCCTTCCAGCCGAATATGGGGGTGAGGGATTATCAGTTTATGATATGGTGCTACTCCAAGAAACACTTGCTAGCTATGATGAGAACACTTCCTTAGCAATGGGGTGGACATTAGGCGTTATTGGGGATCTATATGCAAATAAATTATGGTCAGCTAATCTACTAGAGGAATTTTCAGAGCAAATAATCGGCGGAGCTATTGTAAATCGACTTGTTAGTGAGGCGATAACTGGTAGTCCGACTCGTGGTGGGAGACCAGGGACAAATGCTAGGCGAACGACAAATGGTTGGGTCATTAATGGTCGTAAATCTTTTTCTACTGCTTCACCTGTCTTGGACTATTTCTTGACGTCTGCTTGGATTGAAGAAAAGCAGCAAGTAGGTTTTTTTCTAATCCAACGTAATACTCCAGGAATCTCTATCGATGAAACTTGGGATGTTATGGCAATGCGAGGAACAGGTAGCCATGATGTCATTTTTGAAGAAGTTTTGGTAGATGAAAAGTATTTAGTAGAGACTCCCCAACGTCCAAGTGGTGGGTTAATAAATGGTTGGCAGCTCCATATTCCAGCTACTTATCTAGGAATTGCTCAAGCGGCAAGAGATTATGCAGTACATTTTTCCGTTCATCATCAACCTAATAGCTTACAAGCACCCATAAGTACACTACCGCATGTTCAACATTTAATAGGAGAAATTGAATTACATTTGCAAAAATCTCGTTTTGTACTTTATGGCGTAGCAGAAAATTTTGATGACCCGATTCGTAGACAGCTACTGACAAACGAAATAGCAATCGCAAAATACGTTGTTACAAATAACGCACTTGAAATTATTGATAAAGCTATGCGAATTGTTGGCGCAAAAAGTTTACAAAATACAAATCCATTACAGCGTTATTACCGTAATGTACGAGCGGGCTTACATAACCCTCCTATGGATGATATGACGATTACAAAGCTTGCACAGCACGCTATAGAAAACAACAAGTAGAAAATATCATCAAAAACTAAAAATAGTAAGGAGATTTTAGAGGATGATTTTTAAAAAATTATTGAGTATGACAGCAGTAAGTATGATGGCAGCAGGATTATTAGCAGGATGCAGCTCTGATAGTACCTCTGGTTCTTTAAGCAATGCAGATTCTTCAAAAGTCCGTACAGTGAAAGTAGCCTATGAACTTGGTTCTAAACCTACTACCTATTCTGACGACAAGGGAAAACCAGCTGGATACGATATTGAAATGATGAAAAAAATTGATAAACTGCTTCCTAATTATCAATTTCAATACATTGGAACATCAAGTGATGACCTTCTTATCGGTGTTGAACAAGGTAAATATGATGTAGGGGTAAAAGGTGCCTTTTATACAGACGAACGCGCAAAAAAATTTCTTTTTCCAAAAGAATTTATGGGCTTAAGTAAAGCAGGGTTAGTTCTAAAAAAAGAAAATGCAAATATCGAATCTCTAGAAGATTTTGCTACGGCCGACCTTTCTTTAGCTCCAATAGCTACCAATAATGGTCAGTACACTGTAATTCAAGAATATAACGATGATCATCCGGCTACAAAATTAAAACTCAAAGCCAGTGATACATTTGCAATTGATATCGTGCAATGGGTTAATGAAGGTCGTGCTGACGGTGGTGTCATGATGGAGGGCGCCTTTAATTCCCAAGTGGTCGATAAAGGTAGCCCTTATCACAATCTTTCAAAGGATGTGGTATTCAATGAATTTGCAGTCATAAAAACTTGGCCCTTATATAATAAAAAAGAACAAGATTTTGCAGATGCTTATGATACAGCCGCAAAAAAACTAAAAGATGATGGAACAGCTGCTCAGTTAATTAAAGAGTATACAGGTAGTGATTTATTTGAATTTTCAGATTAAATGTAAATCGATACAATTCCTACGAATATAGAGTAAAGGCTGCCTAGCAAAAGCTAAACAGCTTTTGCTTATAAAACTTAGAAATGGTGAGTATTTTGGAAAAATATTTCGATGTATCTTATATTTGGAATTCGTTACCGGCTCTACTTCCTTTTTTAAAGGTCACACTTTTAGTATCAAGTATAACTATTTTATTGGGCACTTTCCTTGGTCTGTTGTTAACCATATTAAAGCTAAGTCGCAAAAAATTGCTTAATCAAATTGGTAATGGCTATACAACCATTATTCGTTGTACGCCATCGATTGTATTATTATTTCTTGTTTACTATGGTATTCCGAAAATAGCGGAAGGATTCGGTATAAATCTCAATAATGTGAATACTGCAATTTTCGTCATAACAACATTTACGCTACAATTTGCTGCTGTGATGTCTGAGGTTATTCGTTCGTCTTTTCAATCAATTGAAAAAGGACAATATGAGGCAGCCGTCAGTGTCGGCTTGTCCCCTTTCCAAGCATATTGGCGTATTATCTTTCCACAAGCATTTGTTATAGCATTACCCAACTTTGGAAACGGCATCATTGCTGTGTTACAGGAGGGTGCATTATCGTATACCATTGGTTTTATCGATATAGTAGGTAAAGCTAACTTAATGATTACAAATAATATAAATGCACACGCGTTAGAAATTTATATCGCCTTAGCAATAATTTATTGGGCTTTATCTTTAATAATTGAAAGATTTTTCAACCTGTTGGAGAAAATCTTCAGTAAAGGTAAAAAAACATTAGAAACAACCTAAAGGAGGAAGTTTCGTGTCTAAAGATTTTAACTATCAATTTTTTATCGATACATTCTTTGTGGCCCTTTCCGGTATATCTATTACTCTACTAGTTACTATTGTGGCTCTACTCATTGCACTTCCACTAGCCTTTCTGCTGGCATTGACGCGAATTAATCGTATACCTATTATTCAACGAATTACACAAATATATGTCTCTTTCGTCAGAGGAACACCGATTATTATTCAAATTTTCATTATTTATAGTAGCATTCCACTGATATTGAAGGCAGTCCTTGAAAAGTATGATGTCCAATTTGATATTTTTAAAATTAATCCAATTTGGTATGCTGTTATTATTTTTTCTTTTAGTACGACCGCTTTACTTATAGAGGTTTTCCGTTCAGCACTTAGCACAGTAAAGAAAGAACAACTAGAAGCTGCTTATTCAGTCGGTCTTACAACTTTCCAAGCATACAAAAGAATTATTATTCAGCAAGCATTAGTCGTTGCACTTCCTAATATTTGTACTACCACCGTAAATTTGATTAAGGCCACTTCCTTAGGTTACGCAATGTCTTTGCCAGAAATTACACTAAATGCAAAAGTAGCTGCAAATATGGGTTATAACTATGTGGAAGCCTATTTAGATATTTTTGTGGTCTATCTAATTTTATGTATGGCTGTTGAGTATGTTTTCAAAGTATTAGAAAGGCACTTAAGCAAATATAAAACAGGCGAATTCCTAATATAAAGTGAAGGTGACAAAATGTTGGAAATTAAAAATGTACATAAATCATTTAATAAGAACGTTATCCTAAAAGGGGTGGATTTATCCATTAAAAAAGGCGATGTAGTAGTTATATTAGGTCCTAGTGGCTCTGGAAAAACAACTCTATTACGCTGTATTAATTTTTTAGAAAAGGCTGATCAAGGTCATGCATTGTTCGGTGATATTAAAGTGGACTTACATCATGCCAAAAAGAAAGAAATTCATACGATTCGTCAAAAAGTAGCTTTTGTTTTTCAAAATTACAATTTATTTACCAACAAAACAGCTTTAGAAAACGTGACAGAGGGATTAATAATAGGAAGAAAAATTCCGAAAACAGAAGCTATTGAAAGAGGGAAAACTGCATTAGATAAAGTAGGTTTATCCGAAAAGTATAATGCCTATCCAATTGAATTATCAGGTGGTCAACAGCAACGTGTGGGTATTGCAAGAGCTGTTGCTTTAAATCCAGATATCATTTTATTTGATGAGCCAACATCTGCTTTAGATCCTGAGTTAGTTGGAGAAGTATTATCCGTGATGAAGCATATAGCACAAGAGGAGGGAACCACGATGCTCGTTGTCACTCATGAAATCTCATTTGCTAAGGATGTTGCAAACCGAGTGATTTTCATGGATGGTGGGACAGTTGTAGAAGAAGGTAGTCCTCATGAAATTTTGGTCACACCAAAAGAAGAACGTACAATAAGATTCTTAAAACGGGTCATTCCACAAGATTATATATATCAAATTTAAGTGCTATCTCACAAGTCATAGTTTCGACTTGTGAGATAGCACCATTTTGATGGGATCATTTATCTATTAATCTGTTAGTATTACCCATTGTCCATCCTTACTTGATTGTCGAATCGCATCAATTAAGCGCATACTTTAATACCATCTTCCCCTGTAGTAAAAGGGTTTTCATTATTTTCAATACAAAAGATAAAACGATCTACTATATCTGTCTTTTCAATTTTATTTTGAGGTAATTCTTCAAGAAATGTATACACTTGTTATTCCCCCCCCCCTTTTCAACTGTTACGAAAGAAGTATCACTATATAACGTGATTTTACCTTTTGTCCCGAAAATTTGTGTCATTTTATCATTTGCCCCAAAGCCTGTGAAACTGAAGATGAAGGGTCCTGTAATATGATCTCCTCGTATTGAATAATCGCGACACCATTGTTATCGATAGCAGACTTCATATCCCTCACGTTAAATAACTGAATACCTTAATAGGCTTTCTTTCGATAATTCATTAAGTCTAATCGATGTGAACCGACCTCACCGAGTCAATATACAGCACCCTGCTGTTCATGGTGCTGTATATTGACTCCAGGAATGCCTAAAAAAGTTCGTAACGTTAATATATCTCCAATTTCTCCATGCGCTATTAATTGAATACCATCAGGTATGCTTTTCTCTTTTTTTAACTGTTCAATTGCTATAGGATAAGCCGGATTGCGCCTACAGTAGCCTTTTTGGCCTCCTCTTCTGCTTCTCTATAAATTGGTTGAAACTTTAAATAAGGTGCGTGATCTGTATGCAATATCAATTTCAAAAGGCTTGTAGCAAAGCCATTCTTCACCTTGTTTCTCAATAAGTCTACTAAATCTTGACCTAACTTTAATCCTTGTTTCCCACCCTCGTACCTAGGATCCACAAAAATATAATCCTACATGAGTAATCAAACCTGGTCTTCCGGCCGCCATTTCCCTCGTCAACTGTGAAAGATCGCCTTGTGGTAAAGTGTACGCTTCGATTTCACCATCAATTGCTAATTGGGCCATTTTAGTGCTATTCTTAACGTCCCACAAATATTAGTTTGGAGTGAGCTAAGCGATTAACTCCTGTTTCCTCTCAGTCTCCTATACCTACTGCATGAATAATAGTCAATGATTGAGGAGACCTGGTTGTATGGAAGCAGTCTTCTAATGCTTTTATAAGTGTTTCTGGAACATTGTGCCCGCCACCCGAACCACCAATCCATAAAGTATGACTATTTTTTAATAAAGATGCGGCATATTTTGAATTAATAACTTTAGACACAAATCATCCCTCTCTCCTGATTGATAGCGGTTACAACACTGCCGTTATCAATTTCTATCTTCTTAAGGTCCAACTAATCATCAGACAAAATATTAACTAGCTTTCGACCGAACCTCACTTTCGTTAAAGGCATATAAGTTATCGATTTACTAAAACCTGAAATTTCCCTTACAGTGTTTTAATACCTTAAAAAGGGAGAAAACAGTTATTACTCCCTAAGTCGTTCGCTGTGTCTTTCAGCTTTACACAGTATTAAGCTTCTGGGGTAATTCCTGTTGTTTAATATTCGTGTTACTCGGTTTTACGAAGAACATGCTTATCATTCCGATAAATGCAATAAGTGACGCTGCATTAAACATAGCTCCATATCCTTGTGCAGCAACCAGTACTCCAGTTAAGGTAGGAGCAATAATACTAGCAGAAGTAATAATAAAGTGTGTTATACCACTGAATGTTCCTGCCTTGGAAGGTGCTGCATCTATGACGATTGCCCAATATATGGACTGTGGAAGAGTATTTATTGCATTTCCAAACATCATCAATAAGAGAATGGCCGTAATACTATTCATATATGGGATAATGAAAAAACAAACTGATGTTATCAATAGACACACCATCACAACTCCAGAGCGAGCTATACGAAAACTTCCTGACTTTTCGCTTAATACAGTTGACAGTTTCCCTCCTAAAAAAACGGTAAAAACAGCACCAATCCATGGAACCATTCCAAGATACCACAATGAGGAAAGCTTAAAATCAAAAACATCCTGCAAGTATTTAGGTGTCCATGTTAGGATTAAGAAATTTACATAATTGAAAGCAAAGAAAGATATAGAATTTAGAATCAGCGACGTATTTTTAAAGAAATCGTACCATTTAATTGGCGCCGCCTTTGGTTCTGATTGATTTTTTACTGGTTCGAGCTCATCTTGACCTTCCCTGATTATGGAGAGTTCTTCTTTCGAAACATTAGGATGTTCTTCAGGCATATTAGTAAATACCTTATTCCATATTACAATCCAAATAAGACCCGCTACCCCAAGAATAATAAACATCGTTTTCCAATCAGAAATAGCAAGTAAACCAACGGCAATAGGAGCAGTTAGCAAAGCACCCAGTGGTGTACCAATTAAGCCGATTCCCACGTAAAATGTCCTGTCTTTTATTGGTACCCAGTTAGCAATTGTGCGATTCATCGTAGCATAGACAGGTCCCTCAGCGAGACCAAACACGATACGGCACAATGCAAAACCTACAATGGCAGATCCAAATAAAAACATTCCAATATCTCCTGCCCATGCAGTAGCTATTGCAAAAATGGACCATAATGTTACAGATAGTACCCACACGAATTTTGGACCTTTTTTGTCTGCTAAAGCTCCCCCAAATAATGTACCGACTATATACCCATAACCAAAGAAGCCAAGAACCCACCCCCATGACGCTGGATCCAAATTAAACATTTTAATGATGGGTTCTTGGGCATAGGCAAGTGCCCCACGATCAATATAATTTACCGTAATTATGAATACCATTAGAGACATAATCGTATTACGGAATTTCCCTTTATTCTTCAATATCTCTCCCCCCATGTAATAATCAATTTAGGAACTCAACAAAAAACCTAAAATTAAAAGACTACTACTCCATCAATTTTTCTTATATTACTCTCACTTTACGTACACTGAGGGCTTTCTCTTCTAAGGGAGGGCTTTCATTTTTCGGAAAGACACTACTGAGCTCATGCCCAACCATCAATTTAATGCGAGATTTATAATACTGAGATTAGAAAATCATGGGGTGTGTGGCTAATTCAGGATCAATTAATGGTTATAAGTGACGCTATGTTACTAGTAAATACAAATTCACCAATTTAGTAAACCGGTCTCTTGTTTGTGTAAAAAAAAGAGTTTGAATTACATTCTTTTTCAAAAAAACTACTCAATTTGATTTAGCAGATCCATATATAAAATTTTAATTGCTTACAAGGGGTTTTTCTTAGTATTCTTTTATAATATTACGACTAATAATCATGCGGTGAATCAGTGATGTCCCATCATATATTTTACATATTTTTTCATCTCTCATAAATATTTCTACAGGTTATTCTTTGCTGTATCCATATCCTCCATAAATTTGTACAGCGTTGGTAGTATGTCTCATTGCATTATCATAACAGAAATATTTTGCCATAGAAGATTCTTTTGTAAATGACAATCCTTCATCCCTATACTGAGCAGCCCCATAAAGTAGAAGGCGACCAGCATCAATCTCAGTCTCCATTTCAACAAGCATAAAACCTACCCCTTGGAAGTGCCCAATTGGTTTACCAAATTGCTCTCTGTTGGCTGCATAGGATGCAGCAGCTTCAAATGCAGCTTGTGAAAGACCCAGAGATAAAGCAGCTATATCAAGACGAGCCCCATCTAATCCAGCCATCATGATTTTAAACCCTTGTCCCATCATATAATCTTTTGGTCCTGCTGAGAAACCTGGGCTGTCTGTTTCAACAATAAAGCAAGTTAAGCCATGAACCCCTTTTGACTTATCTGTAACGGTTAAAACAATAGCCATATCGGCAACCGGAGCAAACATTAAAACAACTGCCATTAAAAAAGGAGTTAGGTACACAGGTTTCGCCGGAATAATACACCCTTAAAAATAGCCACCCAATGTGTTACGGATGACTTAATTCTTATTAAGTTTCTCTAGAGCTTTACCATTAGTTTTAACGACTCTTTCATTTTATCCTGAATTCCAAATCTACTTGTACTTTATTCATTCTGATATAGGTATCAATTGCTGTAATACAGTAATAATCAAATTATGATCCTCTTCTTGAGTCATTCCCGAAACAGCTATGGTACCTACCATTCCAACATTTTTTATTATGATCGGGAATGACCCACCGAAGGAAGAGTACTCTTCTGGTGAAAGAAAAGACTTCTCTTTTATAGTAGTTGACAAACTTTTGTAGTATATACCCATATAATAGGAACTATGCCCGAATCGGTTTACCACATTGTTTTTTCGTTTAATCCATCCATCATTGTCTAACGATGTACCTGACATTGCAAAATGAAAGAGTTGTAAGCTATTCCTTGTAATATCGATGACGATGGACTTATTTGCTTTTCTAGCATTGTCCATCAGTCTTGAACCTAGTTCAAACGCCATTTCATTCGTAAATGAAGTAAATTGCAATTCCTCTTCCTGCCTCTTTAAGATATCCAACAATTCCTTGTGATGATCCATACTTTACCTCCCTAAAGTTAGAAGTCTGTCTTTAGAATTCGAAGACAGCAGCTTCCACCCTTTCATATAAATATGCTCCCATTAGGCACTAGAAATTGACCTGAAAAACCACTATAGACAACTTTGAGTTAATAAATACAAAAAAATTATATACGTTCCTAAGTTATAAATTTAATCAATTTTTATTAATACTTTAAATATACTTCTATCGGTCTTTAATTCTTTAAATGCATCTGTAATCTTATCTAATGGTATTACATTAGTTAAATAATCATCTAATTTAAATTTTTTGTATTCTACTAGAGTTAGAGCTTCTGCTATGTCATTTTTAACACCTGCCACTGTTGATATCAAGGTTAACTCTCTTAGAACCATATCTGATGGCTTCAATCCAACAATACAGTTTTCATCAGCTATTCCAAATGGCATTATTCTACCCCCAGGTCTAACTAATTTAAAGGCCTGTTCATTAGTAATTTTTAATCCTACTGATTCTATTACTAAATCTGCTCCCCGTCCGTAAGTTACTTCCTGAACTTTTTTATACATATCCTCATCAGATTTTATAATATAGTCTGCCCCTAATTCCTTAGCCTTTTTCATTTTATCATCATCTAGACCTATTACTATTATAGGGGCAGCACCACAAATTTTAGCCATTTGTACATGCATAAGAGCTATAGCACCGTCACCTATAATTGCCACACTTTCTGCAAATTTTAAATTGTGCTTTTTTGCTGCACGAACAACACAAGAAATAGGCTCCAATAAAGCAGCATCTTTAAAATCCATAGTTTCAGGTAAAACATATACCTTATCATGTGGAACTACCACATACTCTGCAAAAGCACCATTGATATGAATTCCTATTTGTCTCATTTCATTACACATTAAAGGTTGATCATGTCTGCAATAATAGCAAATATTGCAACTTAAATTAATGTCTGCGATAACTTTCTCTCCACCTTTAAACCTCTTAACTTTACCGCCAATTTTTTCTATAACCCCTGAAAATTCATGACCTGCAATTAATGGAAACTTATCCTTAGAATAAACCCCGTTATATATATGCATATCTGTACCACAAATTCCACAATACTTTACTTTAATTAGTACTTCATCATCAGATATTTCTGGTATATTCACCTGTTGAACTTCTATTTTTCCTGGCTCAATAAACATTGCAGCCTTCATTTTTTCTAACATATTTCCCTCCATTATGGGATGTATTTGCTTCAGTTATTCTCACAATCCAATTTGATGTGTAAATCTAAGGTTTGTTTTAATACAAAAAAGGAAATCAAGAAGACGCAATAAACAGTAGATGTGTTGTTCGCAAGGTTTCAATCTCTCTTTTGTATATTCTACTCCCGTTCATTTACTTGTTTTCCTATTCGGTCTGCTAAAAAACTCATCAAGCTTTAACTTCTAGTTTATCTTGGCGCACTTCGGCGGACCAAGCAGATAGCCCACCGTCAATAGAAATACATTGTCCTGTAATATAAGAAGATTTTTCAGAAGCTAAGAATATTATTAAATCTACAATTTCCTTTGGCTTTCCTATTCTTCCTGATGGATTATTTCTTTGGAAAGCTTCAATTACTTCAGCGGATGAACCAGTCATAAACATTTTTGTTGCAGTAGCACTTGGGCAAACTGCATTTACTCTTACTCCATTTCCAGCATAGTCAAGTGCCATTGAGCGTGTTAAATTGTTTACCGCTGCTTTTGTTGCGCTATAAATTGCACAATTATATCCCCCCAACTTCCCAGCTAATGAAGAAATGTTAATTATACTTCCACTTTTCCTCTCAAGCATTTGTGGTATGAAATATTTACTTGTCAAGAAAATTCCTTTTACATTGATATTCATCTGAAGATCGAAGTCGTACTCATCAACCTCATGAAGGTTTCCACCAATAAAGATAGCCGCAGAATTTACAAGCACATCACAGCCACCTATTTTTTCATTCGTAAACTGAACTAGTTTCCTAACATCCTCTACACGGCTGGAATCACATTCGCAGAAGAATAAATTTCCACTAACACTATATTCTTTTAGATCTGATAATACTTCATCTGCAAGTTTTGTACTTCTTGAGGTGAAAATCACCTTATCACCTTGCTTTAGAAATTCTTGAACCGCTTCCCTTCCTATCCCTGAATTTCCACCAGTCACTACAACTCTCTTTTGCATAATTTTCCTCCTGCTATATATTTATTGTTTGCATTACTAGATTTAGATTACAAAAATCATTCCAAAAATATTTTTTTAGGGATTAAGTTTCGTTACAATAAGAACACATTGTGTTCTTATTCAAAATGAGATCTGAAATGAACTCAATTGTGCTGTGGCGTTGCAACAATAGTATTATATTGAAAATTCAGAAAATAATAAGAGTCTTTAATGCTAACCATATTCATAGTTATTAAATGGATATATTTATTAATTTTCCCTCTTGATCATTACTGATGAATACTTCAAGTCACTTATTATGCTCTGGATTTGAGTCAATATTTTGGACAGTAAAAAGTTAAATCTTAAGCTGTATTCCT